>CAZZYE010000317.1:0-7954 GCA_964658145.1 uncultured Stigonema sp. | reverse complement strand
TCTCCGAAAAACAATGTAGAGACGCGATCGGTCGCGTCTCTACAAGGGTTGTAGATAATGCATAATTAATTTCTGGAGATGTCTATTGACCGCTCAAAGAGCGTTACTCTTCCTGAATCGAGGCTTAGAACTGACGATATAGATGTGTAAGACAGTTGTAAAGAAACTCTTAGCAGGCAGAATAGCGTGATCACCACCTTACACCTTCCCAGCTTCAGGAATTGAGAGAACCGTCGTCTTGGACGGCAAGTATGTTGCTTAGTAGACCGTAGGGGAAAGTCGTAATTTAGTAATGGTAGGAAAAAAATATAATGAAATCTCTAAAGTGTAACGATGAAGCAGCGAGGCTTGAGGCTTTGCGCCAGTATCAGATTCTCGACACTTCTCCAGAACAAGCATTTGACGATCTGGTTTTCTTAGCAGCCCAGATTTGCGGTACAGCGATCGCCTTGATTAATCTCATCGATGCTAACCGTCAGTGGTTCAAAGCCAAAGTTGGCATGGATGTAGATGAAATGCCAATAGATATCGGGTTTGGTACGATTTGTATGCGTTTAGCCGATGTTTTGATTATTCCTGACACCTTGGCTGATGAAAAGTTTGCTACGAATCCTGTAGTCACGTCTTACCCCTACGTGAGATTTTATGCTGGTGTACCTTTAATTACACCTGAAGGAGAGGCGATAGGGGCGCTGTGCATAGCTGATCCCGAACCACGAGAAATTAGTCCAGAACAGTTACAAGCGCTGCGTTCTCTCGCACACCTGATAGTCAGACAACTGGAGATCCGACGAAATTTAACTGAACTGGCAAGCATCAAAACAGAGTACCAGCAGGCACAGGAATCGCTGTGGCAAAGCGAATCTACCCTCCGTAGCTTCTTTGACAGTGCGCCGATGATGATGGGAATTGTAGAGTTGGTAGATGATGAAATCTTGCATATTTCTGATAACGCCGCCACAGCTAAATTTTTTGGGTTAACCCCAGCCCAGATGCAAAATCGTGTTGTGAGCAACGTGGATCAACAGCAATTGTATGTGCGCGACTGGATTGATTACTACCGTCATGCAGAATGTACGCAATTACCTGTAAACTTTGAATATGCTCACGATACTGATTCAGGTAAGAGATGGCTGAGGGCTACAATCTCGGCAATTGCGGGAAGTTCTCAACGGCGATCGCGATTCGCATATATAGTTGAAGATATTAGCGATCGCAAGCAGGCAGAACATCAAGTCCGCGAACAAGCGGCATTACTTGATATTGCCACAGACGCAATTGTTGTCCGAGATTTGTCCAATAAAATTTTATTATGGAACAAAAGCGCCGAAAAACTTTACGGTTGGAAGGCAGAAGAAGCTATAGATAATTATGCTAATCAACTTTTGTACAACGAACCTTTGCCACAACAGCTAGAAATTTACAAGCATGTCTTGGAACATGGTTCTTGGCTGGGTGAGTTGCAAAAAATGACCAAATCGGGCAAGGAAATTATCGTTGAAAGTCGCTGGACACTAGTACGTGATGAACATTTGCAAGCGAAATCAATTTTGATTGTTGACACCGATATTACACAGAAAAAACAACAGGAAAAGCAGTTTTTACGCGCTCAGCGCATGGAGAGTATAGGTACTCTTGCTAGTGGGATTGCTCACGATCTGAACAATGTGCTGTCTCCAATTTTGATGTCAGTACAACTGCTAAAAACTAAATGTCAGGATGAGCTAGCTCTGACTATGCTAGCAATAGTAGAAAGCAACGCCAAACGCGGTGCTAATTTGGTGAAACAAGTGCTGTCGTTTGCACGGGGAATTGAAGGCGATCGCACGGTGCTTCAGGCAAAGCACTTGATTTTAGAAATGAAACAAATTGTCGAACAAACATTTCCTAAATCAATTACAGTTTATGCCGAAGTCACGCCTGATTTGTGGCACGTTTGTGGCGATAGCACTCAACTGCATCAAGTCCTAATGAATTTGTGCTTGAATGCTCGTGACGCCATGCCTGAAGGTGGGAATTTGAAAATTTCTGCCAAGAATATTTTCATTGATGAAAACTATGCCAAAATGCATCTTGAGGCTCAAGTCGGTTCATACATTGTCCTGAATATTTCTGATACAGGCTTTGGCATTCCAAATGAACAATTAGATAGAATTTTTGAACCATTTTTTACAACAAAAGAGTTTGGTAAAGGTACCGGACTGGGACTGTCAACTGTTATGGGTATTATTAAAGGTCATGGTGGTTTTATTAACGTATCAAGCGCGATAGGTAAAGGTACTCTCTTTCAGGTATACCTGCCAGCAGTCCCAGCAGATACAATCCAACCAGTGGAAGAATTGGAAACAATCACCGGATACGGAGAATGGATTTTGGTTGTCGATGATGAAGCCGCAGTTCGGGATATTACCAAAGCTTCTTTGGAAAACAACAATTACCAAGCAATTACTGCTAGTGATGGAATTGAGGCAATAGCACTGTATGCCCAACACAAAGAGAAAATTAGTGCGGCAATTATCGATATGATGATGCCAAATATGGATGGAGCAACTACGATTAGCACACTGCTTCAGATGAATCCCCTGCTGCGTATTGTTGCTGTGAGTGGACTAGCAACCAATGAACAACTAACGCCCGATCTGGTATCTAACCTAAGAGCATTTTTGCCTAAGCCCTACACAGTACAAGAATTATTAAAAACTCTCTATACAGTTATTAGTCGATAGTCAATGGTTTATATTGAAAACTTTCAATAGTAGAAAATCACTTACTTACTAAGATTAGGCTATAAACTATGAACTATGGACCATTGACTCTTGACTAATGACTAATTTTATTCTAGTTGTAGACGACGATGATTTAACGCGGATGCAACTGCGGGATCTGCTGGCACAAGCAGGGTATCGGGTAGCAGAAGCAAGAGATGGCGAAGAAGCGTTAGCTATGTATACACAGCTACAACCAGATCTCGTATTGCTGGATATTTTCATACCTGGGATAGATGGAATAAGCTGCTGCGCTCAATTGCAAAAACTCCCTGGTAGCGCGAATACACCAGTACTGTTGATGACTGGTTTTTCCGATCAAGCAACTTTGGAGCAGGCTTTTGCTGTCGGTGCTTCTGATTACGTTACCAAACCAATTCAATGGCAAGTACTATATCAAAGAGTGCGTCGTCTCTTGGAAGCACGATCTACAGTGGAGGAATTACGACAGCAAACTGAGCAAGCGCAGAGTCGAGAGGCGCAACTTAGGATGGACATTACTAAGCGTAAGCAAGCAGAGGAGGCGCTAGAAGCTTATGCAAACAGACAGGCGCTGGTAGCGGAACTCAGCCAGATGGCACTAGCAGGTACAGACTTGTCCACACTGATGGACTCGTCTGTCAGCCTCATCGCCCAAAGCTTGAAGGTTGAGTACTGCAAAGTCTTGGAACTACTACCAAATGGTGATACCCTACTGCTGCGGGCAGGAGTAGGTTGGCAACAAGGGCTGGTAGGATGTGCAACTGTCAGTGCTGGCATGAATTCCCAAGCTGGCTATACCTTACTTATCCAGGAGCCAGTTATTGTTATTGACCTCCCTACAGAAAAGCGGTTCAATGGACCAAAGCTGCTGCATGACCATCAAGTGGTTAGCGGGATCTCGGTTGTGATTCATGGCAAAGAGCGTCCTTTTGGCGTTTTAGGGGCACATACAACGCGATCGCACACTTTCAGCAGAGATGATATTTACTTCTTACAATCTATTGCCAATGTGCTCGCTACAGCAATTGAGCGCCAGAGGGTTGAAGATGCCCTTAGAGAAAGTGAAGAGCGTTTTCAGATCATTGCTCGTGCTACCAACAATGCAGTTTGGGACTGGAATTTGCTGACAAATCAGGTGTGGTGGAATGACGGTGTATACAAACTTTTTGGTTACTCCCAAGAGGAAGTAGGCGACTACGTTGATTGGTGGTTTAAATACATCCACCCAGAAAATCGGCAGAGAATTGTTTCTGACATTCACTCTACGATCAATAGTGGTGAACAGTTTTGGTCAAATGAATACCGCTTTCGCCGTAGCGATGATTCTTATGCTTATATCTTTGAGCGCGGTTATGTCGTTCATGACAATGCAGGCAAACCAGTGCGGATGATTGGGGCGATGATGGATATTACTGAGCGCAAGCTCGTACAACAAGAATTACAACGCCAGAACTTGCGATCCAAGTTGTTTGCTGATGTTACCTTAAAAATTCGCCAGTCTTTACAAATTGATGAAATTCTGCAAACCAGCGTCACAGAAGTGCAAAAGCTGCTAAACGCCGACCGTGTATTAATCTTTCGTCTGCACTCAGATGGCTCCGGAACCGTAGTTAAAGAGGCGGTTGTTCCCAGCTTTCCTGCCATTCTGGGGCACAAAGTCGTTGATACTTGCTTCATAAACGAATATATCCCAAAATACCTCCAAGGACGCATTAGTGCTATTACTGATATTAAGCAGGCGAATATCCAACCTTGCCATCAAGAGTTCCTACAACAATTTGGTGTTCAAGCTAACCTTGTTGTACCTATTCTCCAGACAAATCAACTTTGGGGGCTACTCATTGCTCATCAATGTAACAGCCCTCGTCGGTGGACGAGTTGGGAAACTGAACTTTTGCGACAACTAGCGGATCAAATAGCCATTGGTCTAGCTCAAGCTAAAATGTTAGAGCAAGAAACTCGACAAAACCAAGAACTAGCCCGTTCTAATGAAGAACTACAACAATTTGCCTTTATTGCTTCCCACGATCTGCAAGAACCACTGCGGAAGATTAAGACATTCGGCGATCGCCTCAAAGCCACCTATGGCGACACATTAACTGAACAAGCACGGGACTACCTGGACCGGATGCAGAATGGAGTTCGCCGGATGCAGGCTTTGATTGAAGACTTGTTGACACTTTCACGGGTGACCACTAGAGCACAACCTTTTGTATCAGTAAATCTTACCCAAGTAACACAAGAGGTACTATCTGATTTAGAAGTGCTAGTCCAGCACACATGTGGAAGTGTAGAGGTAGGCGACCTACCCACCATTAAAGGCGATCCGCTACAGATGCGTCAATTGCTGCAAAACCTGATCGGCAATGCCTTAAAATTCCATCGTCAACAAGAACCGCCTATTGTCAAAATCTACAGTCAAACTACTAACGGGGAAAATGGATCTGAAGTTTGTCGAATTATTGTCGAAGATAATGGTATTGGATTTGATGAAAAGTATATAGAGCGAATATTCAACGTTTTTCAGCGTTTGCATGGTCGCAGCGAGTATGAAGGTACTGGTATAGGCTTAGCTATCTGCCGAAAAATTACCGAACGTCATCAGGGGAGCATTACAGCAAAAAGCCAGCCAAGGCAAGGAGCAAGTTTTATTGTTACACTGCCGATTAATTCGGTTTCTTGATTTTCTCTTAACTTAAAAGAGATTATTTCACTCTCGTAAAAGCTTTATAATTATATTTTTATCAAGTAAATTTGGACTGCAATTTAATAATCTATTAATTCTATAACCCGTGCAAAGGAGAAAATGCAGAGTGAAGGGTCGGCAAACAACCGTCACAATATTGATGGCTGATGATGATGAGGACGACTGTATGTTGGCTCGTGAGGCGTTGGCAGAAAGCCGATTGAAAAACGAGCTACACATCGTCAGGGATGGTGAGGAGTTGATGGATTATCTCTATCGTCGTGGTCAATATGTTGAAGAGCGCAACTCGCCACGTCCGGGGTTAATTTTACTAGATTTAAATATGCCTAGAAAAGACGGTCGTGAGGCGCTGAAAGAAATTAAAGCCGACCCCAATCTTAGGCAAATTCCTATTGTGGTGCTAACTACCTCAAAAGCAGAGGAAGATATTTATCATACTTACAATTTGGGTGCAAATTCATTCATCATTAAACCTGCAACATTTGCAGCTTTAGTAGAAGTGATGAAAACTCTAGGAAAGTACTGGTTTGAAATTGTGGAACTGCCACTATGGTAAGCAGTGGGAGACAAAAATGGATAATAGCTTAATTAAAGTTCTTTTAGTAGATGATGATGAAGATGACTATATTTTAACTCGTGATTGGTTTTGTGAATTTCAGGTAGCTTGTTGCGAGTTAAAATGGGTTGATAGCTATCAAGCTGCAAGTGATGCAATTGGAAAGAATCAATATGATATCTATCTTGTTGATTACCGTTTAGGTGTACGTAACGGACTGGAACTATTACAGGAAGCAATTGAAAAAGGCTGCTTGAGTCCAATTATTTTACTAACAGGTCAGGGAGATCGAGAAATAGACATTGAAGCAATGAAAGCGGGAGCATCTGATTATTTAGAAAAAAGCCAGTTGACAGCACCATTGCTAGAGCGTTCTATTCGCTACGCTGTTGAGCGCAGACGAGCAGAACAGAAAATCCGCGAACAAGCTGCTCTACTTGATGTCGCTACCGATGCAATTTTTGTACACGATTTACAGAATTTAATTTTATTCTGGAATAAAGCTGCTGAGGGTTTATATGGTTGGAAAGCAACTGAGGCGATTGGCAAGAAAACATCAGAACTTTGGCATGATAAAAATTTATCACAATTACAAGAAGCACTCAAAATTTTAGTGACAAATGGCTCTTGGGAAGGCGAACTGCATCAAAAAACAATATTTGGTAAAGAAATTATCGTTGAAAGCCGCTGGACATTGGTAAACGGGTTTGATAGAAGAGGACAATCAATCTTGGTTGTGAACACAGATATCACGCAAAAAAAAGCACTGGAAGCGCAGTTTTTTCGTACCCAGCGTTTAAAGAGTATTGGGACATTGGCTAGTGGTATTGCTCACGATCTGAATAATGTCCTAGCGCCCATTTTAATGACAGCACAACTTTTAGAAACACAACTGCATGACGATCTGAGTAAGCGACTACTACCGATATTAATTTCTAATGCTAAACGTGGAGCAAGTTTAGTTAAGCAAGTCCTGTCTTTTACTCGGGGTGTGGAGGGCGATCGCACTCTGCTGCAAATAAATAATTTAATTAGGGAAATTCAGCAAGTTATTAAAGAAACATTTCCTAAATCTATTGATATTTCTACCAAAACACCGCCCAATCTTTGGATAGTTTCTGGTGATGCTACTCAACTACATCAAGTTTTGATGAATTTATGTGTTAATGCTAGAGATGCCATGCTTGATGGCGGTAGTTTGCAAATCTGGACCGAAAACCTTTTCATTGATAAAAACTACGCTGCCATGTATATTGGTGTGCGAGTTGGTCACTATGTAGTGATTACAGTTACTGACACTGGAGTTGGTATTCCCTCTGCTATACTAGATCGCATCTTTGAGCCATTTTTTACTACCAAAGAACTAGGCAAAGGAACCGGACTGGGTCTTTCTACAGTACTTGGCATTATCAAAAGTCATGGCGGTTTTATTAACGTGTATAGCGAGGTAGGAAAAGGTAGCAAATTTAAAGTGTATTTACCAGCACAAGAAGCAACGGAAACTTTAGAAGAGCAAGAACAGGAATTGCCTTCTGGCGATGGAGAATGGATTTTGGTGGTGGATGATGAAGATTCCATTCGAGATGTTACGAAAACATCCTTGGAAAGCTATAACTACATAGCGATAACTGCCTGCGACGGCATTGAGGCAATAGCCCTTTATGCAGAACATCGAGATAAAATATCTGTTGTCTTGACAGACATGGTAATGCCTTCTATGGATGGGGTGGCAACTATTCGCACATTGCGAAAAATTAATCCCGCTGTCAAGATTATTGCCGTCAGTGGACTAGCTTCTAGCGAGAAGCTAAATGTAGTCACTAACATGGGTGTCCAAGCCTTTTTAGCCAAACCCTATACTGCCAAGCAATTATTGCAAACTATTAGCGCTGTTAAGAGTACAAAATAGAATTAGGGTAATTGCTAATGGCTAATGGCTAATGG
>CAZZYE010000316.1:0-7958 GCA_964658145.1 uncultured Stigonema sp. | reverse complement strand
AAATTAAAAATTAATACCCCAGTAGAAGACTTTGTAGGACGTGTTCTTCCATTTGATGAATCTGCTGCTGTAGCTTTTGCTAATATTTCAGCCCAAAGACGAGGAAGTGGGACTCCCATATCTCAAGCTGATGCTCCTCTTGCTGCTATTTGTTACTCTCGTAACGCAACTATAGCAACTCGTAATGTTGCTGCTAACAGCAGGCTGCGGAATTTTTATTATTAATCCTTGGTCAGATAAATCCCCATAATTAACTTTTTGAAAAAAACAGTTTAATTCAAAACTAGGAGAGGGGTTTTTTGTGGCTTTAGCGCGCTCATCGCAACTACGTACCTAATTTTAACTCACTGCTATAGGAATCCGGTTTGATTATTGAAAAAATATCAGTATTTGTAGGGTGGGCACTGCCCACCAAAGCCCAGATATGGTGGGCAGTGCCTACGTTTATTTCAAAAATCAAATAGTAATCCTATACCTCATTTAGCTCTTATAAATTCATAAATCTCTAAATATTGCGCTCCTGGGTGATTCCAAGAGTAGTCATACTCCATACCTTGAATTACTAGTTCTTGGAACTCTTCAAGATTGTAATACCACAACCCAATCGCACGATCCATTGCTGACTCAAGGGCGTGATAATCAGTGTCATAGAACACATAGCCATTGCGTTTTTCAGGAGGCTTGCTTTGGTCGTAGTCCCGGTCAAACACAGTATTTACAAGTCCACCAACTCCCCGAACAATTGGCACAGTACCATACTTCAACCCAATCATTTGGGTTAGTCCACAGGGTTCGTAATTGCTAGGGACGATAATCATATCTGCCCCTGCATAAATCAGGTGGGATAATTCTTCGTTAAAGCCAAGTTCTAAATGACAATCAGGGTGATCGTTCAAGAAGTTTTTCTCGTGACGGAAATGGGCATTGATGCTTGATTCTGTTGCCGAACCCAATAGCACAAATTGTGCCTGTTTGTCAAGAGCGTAATAAATCGCGTGATGCACGAGATGAACGCCTTTTTGATTGTCCAACCGACCGATGTATGTAACAATAGGTTTATCGATGTCACGCAACAGCAGCCGCTCTCGTAGGGCTTTTTTGTTCTTGGCTTTGTCTTCTAAGTTATCTTTGGTGTAGTGCTGGGGAATATAGCGATCGCTTTCGGGATTCCAAAAATCATAATCAATGCCGTTGAGAACCCCCCTAAACTTATCTTGGTGCAAGTGTAAGGTATGACTTAAACCACAGCCAATATCTGTGTAGTGAGCTTCCCAAGCATGGTGGGGTGAAACTGTGGTCACGGCATTGGCGTAAACAATGCTCCCTTTCATCAAGTTCAAGGCAAAGGGGTTGAAGTTGTCACGCAGCTTATCATACTGGAAGTAATAAGCTTCTTGGTTTAGATTGGTTGCTCGGAGAATATCTGCACTGCCCATCCCTTGGTGTTTAAAGTTGTGGATGGTGTAGCAAACTCGTTGGCGATCCATCCCATGATATTTGTAAATCTCATAGAGCATGACTGGAACTAAGCCTGTCTGCCAGTCATGACAATGAATGATATCAGGTCGCTTGTTGCTTTGAAGCAAAAATTCTAAAGCGGCTTTGCTAAAGAACACAAAGCGCATATTGTCGTCATCACAACCGTAATAACAGCCTCGATTAAAGAAATTATCACCTGAGTGGGGTTCAATAAAGAAGCAGACTCTCCCGTGTACCCAACCACAATAGACAGAACAGTGAATTGCACCGTCATACCAGGGTACCCATAAATCACGGTAAGCGTCATGGAGTCCCCAAACATGGTCGTAGCGCATGCAATCGTACTTCGGTAGAATAATCTCGACGCTATGCCCCCGGATTTCTAATTCCCGACTGAGTCCGTAAACGACATCGCCTAAGCCTCCAGCTTTAATGACAGGAGCACATTCTGACGCAATCTGTACGATATACACATCCCTACTCCTTGCTTAACCAAATGATGCTTTCTTTATCTTCTCAATCAATACACGAAGATGTACTCATTGGCAAGCAAGGAATCGAACTATTAAGAGGAAAATAAATACAAGTATCTTGAAAACTTCAATATGAGCTATTGCCTCAATCCCAATTGCCCCAAACCCCAAAACCCAGAACAGACAAATTTTTGCATCAGCTGCGGCACAAAGCTACTACTCGATAACCGCTATCGTGCAACTGACTTCCTTGCTGCTGGTGGTATGGGCAGAAACTTCTTGGCAGTGGATGAACGCACACCTTCTAAAAAACGTTGTGTAATTAAGCAATTTTGCCCAGATCCTGATACTGTTAGCAATCCGGCGGCATTTCAGAAAGCAGTGGAATTGTTTAACCGGGAAGCGGCGATCCTAGATCAACTTGGCGATCGGTCCGATCGCATTCCCCGCCTGCTGGCTTATTTAGAGCAAGTGAAGCGCCTGTATTTCGTACAGGAATTCATCGACGGGCAGAATTTGCTCAAGGAATTGGAACAGGGGAGAACCTATAACGAAGCACAGATCTACGAGTTATTAAATGATTTATTGCCCGTGCTGAAATTCATCCACGAACAGGGAGTGATTCACCGAGATATTAAACCGGATAATATCATGCGTCGTCAAAATGGGCAACTAGTGCTAATTGACTTCGGCATTTCTAGAGAACTGATTGGCACGGTGGTGTTAACGGGGACAACTGTGGGAACCTTGGGATATGCACCCCCAGAACAAATGACCTATGGAGTAGTCTATCCAGCGAGTGACCTTTATGCTTTGGGTACGACTTGCATTCATTTAATGACTGGCATGTCTCCCGATCAACTCTACAATGTCCCAGAAAAACGCTGGATATGGCGAGATGTGCTTGTGTCAGGCGGGATTTTTATTGGCACGCATTTGGAGCTGATTTTGGACAAGATGCTGAAGGCTGATGTGGGGGAAAGGTGGCGATCGGTTGATGAAGTGCTGCAAGAGTTGAAGCCAGTAGCGACGAGAAACTCTCCAAGTGTACAAGCCAATTCGCCCAATTCAAAAGCCGTAAGTAACCAGAACAGGAAATGCGCGGATGTTATTGGCATTGACCTTGGTACAACTAACACGGTAGTAGCTGCGATCGAAGATGGACAGCCTGTAGTCATCCCCAATCAGGATGGTTTTCTCGTCACTCCCTCTGTAGTAGCTTACACCCAAAATGGCGATCGCCTAGTCGGAGAAGCTGCAAAACGCCAAGCCCTCAGAAACCCTCAGAACACCTTTGACTCGGTTATGCGCTTTGTAGGCTGCGAATACGATCAAGTCAACGAGAAAGCTAAACAAGTCTCCTACAAAGTTTTGCGCGATGCTAAAGGTCAAGTCCAAATTGACTGTCCAGTTCTTAGCCAGCAATTCACGCCGTCATCCGTTTTGGCGCAGATTTTGCTAAAATTGGCAGATAATGCCAGCCAGTATATAGGTAAGCCAGTAGTCCAAGCTGTAATTACGGTTCCAGCTTACTTTAATGACATTCAACGTCTGGCTGTAAAAGAGGCTGGTTCTCTTGCTGGCTTGGAAGTTTTACGGATTATTCCTCATCCTTTAGCAGCCGCACTTGCCTATGGCTTTAATAAAAAAGATCGTCAGACAATTCTGGTTTTTGATCTGGGCGGCGGTCATTTCAGTGTTTCAATTTTAGGAATCGGAGATGGTGTCTTTGAAGTGTTGGCGTATTCCGGCGACACCCAACTAGGGGGAAACGACTTTGACCAGAAGATTGTAGACTGGCTTGCACAAGAATTTAAACAACTAGAAGACATCGATCTCCGTCAGGATAAACAAGCCTTACAGCGGTTAAGAGAAGCAGCACTCCTCGCCAAAATTGAACTTTCTAGCGCCACCCAAACGGAAATTGATTTACCCTGGATTGCTAATACAGCATCCGGTTCTAAGCACCTAAAAATCACCCTGACTCGCGCCAAGTTTGAAAAACTCTGCTCCGACTTAATCGACCGCTGCCGCGTTATTGTAGAAAGCACGCTGCGAGATGCAAAATTAACTAAGAGCGATATTGATGAAGTCGTATTAGTTGGTGGTTCTACCCGCATTCCCGCAGTAAAACAGGTCTTGAAGCAGTTGTTGGGTAAAGATCCTAACCAAAGCGTCAACCCTGATGAAGTTGTAGCAGTTGGTGCAGCGATTCAAGCCGGTGTGCTTGCTGGTGATGTCACTGGTATCTTACCGTTAGACGTGACACCACTGTCCTTGGGTGTGGAAACCTTAGGCGGCGTAATGACCAAAATTATTCCCCGCAACGTTACTATTCCTACTAACAAGACTGAAGTTTTCTCTACTGCTGTGGATCGGCAAACTTGTCTTGACATCCATATTATTCAAGGAGAGCGAGAAATGGCTAGTCAGAACAAAAGCCTGGCTATCCTTTGCTTGGATGGTATTCCACCAGCCCCTCGCGGTGTGCCTCAAATTGAAGTAAATTTCGACATCAATGCCAATGGAATTCTGAATGTAACTGCTTATGACAAAGCCGCTGGTAAACAGCAGACAATTACCATTAATCGTGCTTCTACTTTATTTTCCAACGAAGAGATCAAGCGTAGGCAACTAGCATTACCTATCAATACTGTTGGGATAACGCGCCACGCCCCCCAACCCGCCTTTACATGGGGAACATGGGGGATGAAGTTCCCTCCTTTTTTAGGGGGGTTTGGGGGGATATCATGAAGAAAGGCTATCAAGTTAACTATAAATGTACTCAGTTAGAGAGTCTGTTGCGCTTTACAATTATTTAGAAATGCTTACACCAGCAAAGGCAACAAGCTAACATAATTAATGACGCTAGGAGAAGCAAATGACAGTTACACAAATTTCTGCCCAAGAACTGTTCCGGGCTGCTTATGAAAATCGCTACACTTGGGACAAGAACTTCCCTGGTTATACTGCAGATCTTTGCCTAAAGCAGGGTGAGCAGGTGTTTACAGGTAAAATTCGCGTAAACGACAATCTCAAGGCGGAAGTTTTTGAGGTAGCTGACGAGCAAGCAAAGCAGGCGATTCACTCTCAGGTCTGGGAGATAGCAATTCACCGCATTCGTCGATCCTTTGAAGAAACCCACGGCGCGAATACATTTAGCTATGGTGCTACTGACGAAACTGGTGCAGTCGAGATTTTAGTAGGCGGTAAGTCCGAGGGCGATCGCTACAAAGTCCGTAACAATGAAGTGTGCCTCGTTCAACGTCAAATCCACGGTGTTGTTGTTCTAGTTAACACCAAGAGCAGTCACAATACAGGGGAAGGTTACCTGTCCCATCGTTATGACTCCGTATACCACGACCCCGAAACAGGCGAACAAAAGGGCGAAAGAAGTGAATTTGAAGATGAGTACGAAAAAGTTGGCAAATATTTTATCCTAAATCGCCGGGTGATTCGCACCCCGGTAGAAGGACAACCGTCAACTCAGGAATTTATCTTCTCGAATATAAAGTTATTGGAGCCTGTTAAAGCTTGATTTTTCTAGGTGATGTGACCGAAACTCTTAGGGCGCAGAGCAAATAACTTCTAGTTATGGGGTAGAGCCATTGGGGAATTCATTCCCCTTCAAGCATATTGAAAACAAAACACTTTTCATGTAGAATAAAATAAACTGGTCGGCTGGTACGACCCTACCCCCGGACTGGGGGAAAGTTATGCCTTGGAAGATATCGATCCTTAATGGGTGGAGTACCCTCACCCGCCTGCGGGAATCACCGCCACTGTGTGGGAAACTCCGACAGTCGGATATGTAAGAGATACGGCTAAACCTCTTACATAATCCCCATGCCTAAAGGCAAGGGGAGCGTCAATGTTACCCTGGCACTACGACCTAGATAAAATGCAGTGCGTTAGAAGGGATTAGGACTTACGCACTATACAAATTAAACATCATCTGTTTGACGAAATTCGTTCGTTTCAGATAGCTTTGGGGTAAGTCCTTAAACAGAATTGACCACATTGTAGGGGCGGGGTTACCCCGCCCTTACGATCATATTGTGGTCTACCCTCAAGAAATTTGTGCTTCTTGCCGATAAAATTAGGATGCATAGTTAACCATTTCTGTCAATGCGTAAGTCTTAGGAATAATGAAACAACTGAAAATGTTCCAAATTGACGCATTTGCCAGCGTTGTTTTTCGTGGCAATCCTGCTGCTGTTTGTCCACTCACAAATTGGCTTTCAGACGAACTCATGCAGGCGATCGCCGCAGAAAACAATCTTGCCGAGACAGCCTTTTTCATTCAGAACGGCAACAATTACGACCTTCGATGGTTCACACCTCGCTATGAAGTTGACCTCTGTGGGCATGCAACACTCGCGTCAGCATTCGTCATTTTCACTGCCCTCGAACCCACAAGAAACTCAGTTCAATTTAATACAAGAAGTGGTCCTTTATGGGTGAAGCGAAACGGTGATTTGCTCACAATGGACTTTCCTTCCTTAACACCTACCATTTGCACAAATCCACCAGCTTTACTTCTTGAAGGATTGGGCAAAACGCCACAAGAAGTTTTATCAACTAAAGGCAATTACTTTGCTGTATTTGCCAGCGAGGACGAAGTGCTTGCCATTCAACCAGACTTTAGACGAATAGAACAACTTCACCCACACGGCGTCGTGGTAACTGCACTTTCCAAAGATGCGGATTTCGTGTCACGATATTTTGCACCAAGCTATGGTATTCCTGAAGACCCGGTCACAGGTTCTATACACTGCTCTCTTGTTCCCTACTGGGCAAATCGTTTAGGAAAGACACAGTTGTACGCAAAGCAAGTTTCAAATCGTGGGGGCGAATTGTGGTGCGAAGCCCTACAGGATAGAGTCGCAATTTCAGGACGTGCTGTGCGATATTTCGAGGGTGACATCTACTTTTGAGCCAATACGGTTCAGTTAGTAGCGTTTACTCCCTGAAGATCCCCCCAACCCCCCTTTTTAAGGGGGGATCAAGCCCCCCTTAAAAAGGGGGGCTAGGGGGGATCAATGCCTTAACACCAAGCGTATTGACTTTTAAGCAGCATTACGAATTATTAAATCGAGTTCCTCAACTTATCGATATTCTGCTCCCAATTCGCCCCATCAAAAGGCACAATATCAAACCTTGCCACTGCATCACCATCGAGACAGCGCACATTCACATCAATACAGTTGGGGTGACTACGCGGAATATAAAAAGAGTGAACCCCGCAAATGCTGCAAAATTTGTGCTGGGCAACTCCTGTGTTAAATCTGTAAGTTGTCAACACATCTTCGCCTTGCAGCAAAGTAAATTTATCTTGCGGCACAATTAAATGTAAAAAGCCTTTCTTGCTACAGATTGAACAGTTGCAATCATCGGCTTTGTGCTTGTCAACCACCACCCGAAACCGCACAGCCGCGCAGTGACATCCACCTTCATAGGTGACGGGTTCGTTGATATTTGGTGTCATATTATCGGAGTAGAATGGAGGAGTAGTTAAAGTCAAAAGTAGCCAGCATCAGCGTCGTGACTCTAGTTTTGCGACTCGCGCCTGTAGTTTGTTGACGTCTTGCCTAGTTTCTATCACCAAAGTTGCCAGCCGATCAAACATGCGATCGCGTTCTGACGACGATAGGTTTCGTCCGGAAGACTGAGACAGGCGCGGGGTAAGGGTTGTTCTTGGAGATGAGGATGGGCTGTTTCCACCAAGGTGGGACTCTATCTGGTTTAACCGCGACTCCAAACTTCTAAAGTCCGCTTCCAAGTTGCTAAGGCGTGATTCTACTTGCTGAGATGAGGCGGTGTTGGAAAATAATCCACCCCATGTAATAATTACCAAACACAGGGCTAACGCTACCAGCCCAATACGTTTCATTGCTTCGCTCCCCTGATAACTTAGGAGTTATTAATAGGTAATGGCTAATGGCTAATGGAATATTGGCAATTAGCCCTTCGGGTTCGCCAGTTGCCTACGGCGGGAAACCCGCC
>CAZZYE010000315.1:0-7967 GCA_964658145.1 uncultured Stigonema sp. | reverse complement strand
ACCTCTCTCACCTTTTTGTTTTTCTCTGCTACCCCAATTTATTGAGCCGATACACTATAACTAGCACAAATTTTCTTTAGTTCATCAACAAATTGGTTGGGAGGGTTTGAAACAACGGAAGAAATGACTGGCTGCTCGAATAAGATAGGAGAGTGTTGAGCGATTGAAGTTGGAGTGGACTGAGAGTGCTTGACTAGAGACTGGATTTCACAAAGCAGTTTAACCATATTACCCTTTAAAACATTCAACACGTAAACTGCATCACCTTCACCCATTTCAACTATGTGTTGTACACCTTCCTTATATCTGATAGAGACAGTAGCAAATTGCTGCCAGGAAAGAGTAGTATTCTTAGTTGGAGTTGTCCAGCCATTACGCCAGTAAATACCCTTGACACCTATTGCTAAACCAAAGTCATTCTTTCCAAAAATAGTTGCATCAACTAAAGCTATTACTTGTTCCGATTTTGGAAGACTTGGAAAAGTAGTTTGAGCATATGCAAGTTTAATTGGAGGAATTAAATCCCCTACCGCATAACTATCCCCAGTGTAACCAGCACAAATTCTAGTTAATTTTTTGACGAATTCTTCTGTGGGTTGAAATTTCTCAGAGCTTTGCATTTGAACGCCTCCACTTAATTGATAGACAAGGTAATTACAACAGAATTATCTTCCAGAACTTCTTCACCCTCGATAGCCAGTTCTTTCTCCTGGATCTTCTGCTTCAAGTTTCTAAGTGTCATTCGTTGAATTTGGCGTTTATAGTCCTCATCCAATGCAGAGAGACTATGAAAAATTGGTTTCATATCTGGTGCGTTCACAATCTCGATATTAAAAGGTGCGTCTGCAACCGGATAGAAGCGAAGCTTAGAAAGTCCAATACTACAAGTAATTTCTCCAATTGGCTGCTCTACTGGATTCATACTGTACTCCTGAAGAGTCTTTACGAGAAGCTCTTTATCACGAAAATTAGTTGGGAAAGTCTTGGTTGGCATTACCACAACTTTGTTAGTTTCCTCATTAACAGAGAAAATCTTCCGGTTCGATTTCTCTTCTAAGTCCTTGATAAATTGAGTAATCATCTGCTGTGAATCAGATTGGGCAAAAACAGCCGTCCATTTACCATCTATTAATTCCCAGAAGAAGAACTCTTGCTCACCCCGAATATGGGTTTTGATGCTACCTCCCCACTTTTCGGCATCATAACCAGCTTTTTTAACTATGCAGACCAAGTCAAGTTCATTCTCAAAGTTTGTAGAAATCTTAACCTGAAGTGTATTGACCCAATTGTTAAAATTGTCCTTTCCCATGACAACTCGCAGGGCAAGGGCAACAGGTACTAATGCAAGTTGAATAGACATGATTAATTTCTTACCTAAAAATCTACAGATCGTCCACCACGAGTAACACGAATGTCACACTTATCTTCTTCTGGCTTCTGTGTATATTCAGCCCGATGCTCTTGGCTTGTAGCTGCCACAGCTCGGACATTAGCCCATTCTCGGATAGCCAAAATCTGCTCTGCCTGAGTGACGGAGAGCGGTACAGTGTTCTGGACTGCCTTCACAAAATCCTCAAGCTGAATATTTCTGTCTTCTGAGAAGGCTTCAAACAGCGCTGAGATGACTGCTTGCTCAATCTCTGCCCCAACAAAACCTTCTGTTAGCTCAGCTAATTTCGCTAGAATCGGTTCTCTAAATTCCAAATTTACCACCACATCGGGATCTTTTAGACGCCTTTTGAGATGCAACTGAAAGATGTCCATTCTTTCTCGACGAGTAGGCAAATCTACAAAGAAAATTTCATCAAAGCGACCTTTGCGTAGGAGTTCGGGAGGCAGATATTGAATATTATTAGCTGTAGCCGCAACGAAGACTGGCTTAGTTTTTTCCTGCATCCAAGTTAAGAAGGTTCCAAAAACACGACTAGATGTCCCGCTATCACCACTGGAGCCAATGCTGCTAAAGCCTTTCTCAATTTCGTCAATCCAGAGAATTGAAGGTGCGATCGCTTCAGCAGTTTTAATCGCTTGACGCATATTTTCTTCACTGCTACCGACAACTCCACTAAAAATTTTACCGATATCAAGACGGAGAAGGGGCAATTGCCACATGGCACTGATGGCTTTGACAATGAGACTCTTACCGCACCCTGGAACACCCGTTATTAAAACACCTTTGGGAGCCGGAATACAGTAACGCTGCGCCGAACCAAGCCAAGATTTATTGCGCCGCATCAACCATCGCTTTAAATTCTCCAGACCGCCGACATCATCCATATTGAAGTCACTCTTGATGAACTCCAGGATCTCTGTCTTCTTAATGATTTGTTGCTTCTCTTCTAGAACAACTTCTACATCGGAAATATCTAATCGACCGTCTTCGACCATAGCGCGAGCAAAAGTATTCTCAGCTTCTTGAAGGGTTAGACCTAAAGCCGCTTTAGCCAGTCGCTCTGAATCATCTCCCTTGAGATCAATGACAATCCTGCCACTTTGCCGATTTGCAGCCATCATTTCCTCCAAAACAGACTTAATCTCTTCAAATGAAGGCAGTTCAAAATCAACAATAGTGACATCTTTTTGAAGGTCATTAGGTAGTACCAGCGAAGGAGAGACAAAAACTACATTCTTGGGTTTTGAACTTTGCTTGAGTGATGAAGCAACATCACGAAGCTTACGAATGACATGAAAATCAGGTACTCGCCCCCGTTCCCCAAAGTAGATATGAAAGTCTATGAGTACAAAAATAGATGGCTCCGAGTACTTCTCAATAAACTCAAGTGCTTTAAGGGGGGCTTTTGTCTCTTCTTTACTTGGTTGTCTCTCACTGGCTATTCCAGTCGTCAATTTCCAAGTAAAAACCGTTCTGGGAGTCCGGATCATGTTCTGATCTGTGCCAACCGACTCGATGACCGACAGTACACGCTCTTCTTCCCAAGTTGGAATATATAGATAAGGAAACCGAGCTTTAAAGAGGTTCCCTAAAAGTAATTTGAACTGAGATGATGTGTTGTTGGTCATGTGAACATTAAAAAGGAGTGATCGCGCTTGTTTGCTCCTCTCCGTTAGTGTTCCCATCAATGAGGCGTAAGTAACGTCCAATCTAATAAACAAGCAAATATACTCATGCTTATTTTATTGGATGAGCGATCGCCATGATTTGTAGGAGCGGTTGATGTGCCTGCCTCCAACCATTTAAAGTAGAAAAGTCAGATAGAAAGCCTAATTATGAAGATAAAAGTCGTATTAGAACCCAGTGACGAAGGTGGATACACCGTCTATGTTCCCTCACTACCTGGCTGTATCAGTGAAGGGGAAACTATCGAAGATGCATTAGAGAACATCCAAGAGGCAATAGAACTTTACCTTGAGCCATTAGAAGATGAATTGATTGTTGAAGAAGGATCGATCATCAGGGAATTAGCATTGTGAGTAAAGTTCCTAATTTACCGTACACTAAGATTATCGCTGCGCTACAACGGGATGGATGGATAGTTGTACGCCAGCGAGGTAGTCACATCCGACTGGAAAAAACTATGCCAGATGAAGTATTGAAACTGACAGTTCCGGCTCATCGACCAGTCTTGCGTTCCACCCTAGCTCGCATTCTAAAGCAGGCTCGTATAGATATTGAGCGATTTTTAGATTTGTTGTAGACAAAAACGGCATAAATTGTGAATAATGCTCTTCAAGCACCAGCATAGAATCAGTAGTGTAATAGCCCTACTGTTAACCTAAGCGTTTCTCTAACATTATTATGGTAGTGGTATTCCAAAAAATATACCTACCGGATTTTGTTTGCTCACAGGCTCTACACCAGAGGTTAGGCATGGAAGACTCTGACTCATCAAGGAATGTCCAAGAATTAGACCACAACCGGGATGGACATCAGGTCTCAGTAGTTGTGCAGCGGGAGACACCTACTATCAAGCCACCAGAGGCACAACCGCCTACATCGACATCCATAGAGTTGCCCCCAACACAGCCACCTATAGCAACTCCTCCACACCAGAATCGCCGCCGTAGACTGATCTTGATAATTCTGGCGGTGGTGGGATTGATCGTAGCTGCCATCTTCGGTTTGCGGTGGTGGCAATTCATGCAGACTCATCAGGAAACAGACGACGCCTATGTCACAGGTGATATTAACCCCGTCAATGCCCGCATCACTGGCACAGTGGCTGAGGTTTTGGTTGACGATAATCAAATTGTTAAAAAGGGCGCACTGCTGGTGAAGCTTGACCCCAAAGACTACGAGGTCAGCTTACAGCAAACAAAGGCGTCTTTAGAAGCAGCTCGTGAGCAGGCAAATGTGGCGCAGGCAAATATTGGTGTAGTTAGAACCAACGCCCAAGGTTTAACCACCTCAGCACAGGGAAATATTGATGCAGCTCGTGCTAGTATTTCCACTGCACAAGCAACTGTTGCAGAAGCGCAGGCTGGTGTTCCGGCGGCTCAAGCACAGTTGCGACAGGTTGAGGCAAATTTGGTCAGAGCGCAACTGGATTATCAGCGCTATACCAGTCTAGAGCGGAGTGGAGCCTCACCGAAGCAACAGTTGGATATTGCCAAGGCAAATTATGATGCCCTAGTAGCGCAACGAAATTCAGCCGAAGAACAGGTGAAGCAGGCGCAGGCAAAAGTAGCCGAGGCACAGCAAGATTTGACAAATGCTCAGGCAAAGTTTGCTGCAACTAAAGGCAACTTACAACAAGCTAATTCGAGCAGTCAATTAACGCAGGTGAATCAGCAGCAGTATAAAGCAGCACTGGCAGCGATCGCCCAAGCAGATGCACAACTCAAGAATGCTCAACTCCAATTGTCCTACACCGACATTACGGCTCCGGCAAATGGACGGGTGGGAAACAAAACTGTGCAGGTGGGGCAGCGCGTACAACCAGGGCAAACACTGATGTCTCTTGTGGAGCAAGATCCCTGGGTTGTGGCTAATTTTAAAGAGACTCAATTGGAAAAAATGCAGCCCGGGCAGCTGGTAGAAATTAAAATTGACTCCCTCCACAGTCGGACTTTTATAGGAAATGTGAATAGTTTTGCTCCAGCTTCCGGCGCCAGGTTTGCTCTCTTACCACCAGATAATGCCACGGGTAATTTCACCAAAATTGTGCAACGAGTGCCTGTAAAAATTGTGTTTGACCCTCAGAGTATTCGAGGTTACGAGTCAAGGATTGCCCCAGGTATGTCGGCGGTTATAACTGTAACGCTTCATTAAAGGATACACTTGTGACCAGCACAAACATCAAAGCCTCTACTTCCGGGCAGCAATCTGACCAAGTATCTTTCAAAGACTGGGTTGGGGTGATGGCAACCCTGCTAGGTGCCTTCATGGCAGTGTTGGATATTCAAATTACCAATGCCTCCCTCAATGATATTACTGGTGCATTGAGTGCCACCATTGATGAAGGCTCTTGGATCTCAACGGGCTATCTGGTAGCAGAAATTGTGGTGATTCCACTGACAGGATGGTTGTCTCAAGTATTCTCCGTCCGCCGCTATCTGCTGGTTAACGCCTCGCTGTTTCTCGGATTTTCCGTTGCCTGTGCCTTTGCCTCTAATCTACCAATGATGATCTTATTTCGGGCAGGTCAGGGATTTACAGGTGGAGTTTTAATCCCAATGGCTTTTACGGTAATTCTCACTAAGTTACCACCAGCGAAACAGCCCGTTGGGTTAGCGTTGTTTGCCCTGACTGCCACCTTTGCACCTTCTGTTGGTCCCACCATCGGCGGTTGGCTGACTGATAATTTTAGCTGGCAATACATATTTTATCTGAATATCATTCCGGGACTGTTTCTAATCGCCGGGGTTGCTTATGCGATCGCGAACCAGCCCATGCAGTTGCATTTATTCAAACAAGGCGATTGGTGGGGGATTGTGACGATGGCGGTCGGGTTAGCATCGTTTGAGTTTTTTCTAGAAGAAGGGAACCGCAAAGATTGGTTTGGTTCTGAAGAAATTCAGCGGGCAGCGATCGTAGCAGCAATCACCTTGCCGCTGTTCGTTTTGATTCAGTTTACCAACAAGAAACCGCTGCTGAATTTACGGTTAATCGGGCGGCGTAATTTCGGTTTAGCAATGGCAGTGAATTTGGCAACTGGCTTAGGACTTTACGGGTCAGTCTTTATATTGCCCTTATTTCTGGCGCAAATTCAGGGCTATAACGCCCAGAAAATTGGTGAAACTATCATGTGGTCAGGCATTCCCCAGTTATTTATTATCCCCTTTGTACCCAAACTGATGCAGCGATTGGACTTGCGATTCCTGATTGCTGTAGGACTGAGTCTGTTTGGGCTGAGTTGCTTGATGAACTCATCAATGACGGATCAGACTGGTCTGGATCAACTGATTTGGTCGCAAATTGTCCGTGCTTGCGGTCAGCCGTTGGTTATAACTCCGCTTTCTAGCGTGGCAACATCAGGTATTGAGCCGAAACAAATTGGTTCTGCCTCTGCCTTGTTTAACATGGGGCGGAACTTAGGTGGATCGATTGGAATTGCCACGTTGGGAACGTTGCAATCTGTGCGCGAGAAGCTTCATTCTAGTCGTATAGGTGAGTCGGTAACACTTGCAAATCCTCTGACACGCGATCGCATCGACCAACTTACCCAGTTATTCATCTCGCAAAGCGGCGATCCTGTAGCAGCACAAAATCAGGCGATCGCCTTGATTGATCGCACTGTTCGTCGCGAAGCTAATGTCATGGCATACAACGACTGCTTTTTCTTTATGGGTTGTGCTTTATTTCTCAGTGCATTGCTGGTGCTGTTCTTTAAAAAAGTGAAACCTACAGGCGGCGCAGTGGGTCACTAAGACTGAACAATCGCTGACACTCTGGACAGTCGTGGAACGCTGGCGGACGGTCCATTGGGGGAATCTGATATCCGCAAGTGCCACAGGATTTATTAAATCGGGGCAGTGTGTTCCGCGAGGTTGCTAGCACTACGGCTTGGGTTACGAGTCCCAAGGCAATAAGAACGAATGCTGTGACCATAAGCTTAGGGAAGTGTTTTACTTCTATTAAATCTTATTTGCTGTGGTATAGGGCACATCTTGACACAAAACGTTGCGCTGATATTTTTTATTCGCTTTGCAAGTTGTGGATCAACTTGTGGGACTGAATTCCACATACAAACTGTACACCGTTATAGCTTCTCCCATGATGTGGAACGCAGAGCGAGGTTGATTAGCGACATTGGCATAGTGGTTGGTTGATCAAGACCAGCGGAATATGGGATCAAAATATTAATTATTTTTGTTTTGTGAGACTATATACACAGAGAGCTAATCACCCAGATCGGTAATTAGAAATTTATCTGACATTTCAAAATCCTTTGATCATCCAGAGTGCAATGGGAAGGACATCATCATGGAATATTGTGTTTACGCTAATATGCTACTTTCCAACGAAGGAGAGACTGTAGATACTGAGTACGATCTCTCGCAGTTGAAATTCAATTGGAAAAAAAGCTTTAAATCTGCCTGGTTAAATTTCGCTAGTATTGGTATCTGGCTGGCGATTCTAGCCCAAGTCCAAATAGCTTCAGCTCACTATGCAGCTACCTATGCCAGTACAAATGGGAGCTGCCTTAATATCCGTACAGGTCCTAGCATTAACTATTCCGTTGTTGACTGTGTCTGTAATGGTAAATCACTCCCACGAGTTGTCAGCTATGAAAATGGGTTTGCTCAACTAAGTTCAGGTAATTGGGTTTCTGCCGAATGGATTAGCACTACACCTGGCTATGGGTATGATCATTCAAGTTATAGCAATTATGGCGTAGGTGGTGAGTATCCCGACTATTTTAAACACTATCATCACCATTATCACCATCATCCTCAGCGCCGGTCTTTGTCAGCATCCAGTCTCTGCTGCGAACACTACCGCATCACACACTCGCGACGATTATGTTGATCGATACACCACCGTCGCCGGCCGCACTCACTACCAT
>CAZZYE010000314.1:0-7979 GCA_964658145.1 uncultured Stigonema sp. | reverse complement strand
CAGGGAACAGGGAACAGGGAAATCCCCATCATTAAAATTAGGGGATTTGTACAAAGTGTGCATTTTTTTAAGAGCGCCCTTTGGGTTCAGCAGTCGCCGTGAGAGCGGGCTAACCCTCCTCATGCGCGCTGCTTCACCAGTCCCCTAGGTCGTGCTGACCCTCCTGAGCGGGCTGGACTCACTGCGCGTCTCGAAAAAAATATTTTTATTTCTTTCATAAATAAATTTACTTGCTCTAAACCCAATATTCGGGGCTAGTTTTTTTCTGTTCCCTGTTCCCTTTTTTTTGTAATTTTTCCTTGATTGAGTTATTTATCTCTACGGCAACCTCTTAAAAGCCTAATTATCTATCGGTAGAATTCTGAGAAAAACCGCGAATAAATGATTAATTTTTATAAAGCTGCATTAGTTGCCTGTTTGCCTACCTACCTTCTGTTTATCAACAGATTCTTGCGGGAGCAGTACTGCAGGTGTTTGCTTGACCTGTGGCTCCAATGGTCTAACTTTTTCAACCAATTTGATAAACTGTCTATAATCAGGTATTTTAGCAGTAGAGATATAACCTGCGTCTGCTGCAATATCCCCAGGTACGAGGCTCATCGCCTTTTGAATTTGCTGCTGTCGGTTACGATCTACAACGGGTCCGAGCAGCACAACCCCAGAAGGAATCCACCGACTAGTGTGTAAAGTTCTAAATTTTGTGGTACTATCCCGCTGATAAAGCTCGAAATCCTTCTCAGATAAAGCGCCAGCGTCAACACTGCCTTCACTGAGCCACTTTAGTATTGTTTTGGGAGTGGGGGCAAAACGGATTTGAGCGAGGGTTAAACCATAAAGATCGTACAAAGGAACATAGTAGCCAGCGGCGGAACCTATCTCTCCTAAGGCAACGGTCTTATGAGCTAGGTCTGATATTTTTTGAATTGGTTTATCATCTCGTACTACGAGTAAAGAGCGTTGTCTACTACTGATTCCTTCCATTGAGAACAGAGGAAGGTAGAGTTGTTTGCCGATCGCGATCGCTGCTAAACCTGGAGGCGCAAACACAATGTCCCACTTTTTGCGCTGAATTTGCTCAATGGCTTGCAATTCGTTATAAGCGGGTTCCAGTTCCACAACCGACTGAGTTTGTGCTGCTATATAGTCTTTGAAGCGCTCGTACTTGTCTAGAGAAACACTTCCTTCACCGTAGCTCACCACGCCTATAGTCAGTTTTTCTGGGCTGTCTGTTTGTTTTTTTGAACTGCATCCTACTCCTAGTAGCCCGATTAGCACTAGTAACTGGAACAGCAGAAAACGCCGCAAATTTATCCATTTCATGAGGAAAAGACGATATTATAAAGGTTATGATCTAGAGTATTTTGCTCATCGCTATTTCAAGTGTTCAAGAACGCGATCGCTAATCAAAGTTCATTTTGCCTAAAGCCAATATTGCCATAGCATTCTATTTCATTTCTATCCTAAAAGTGCATCATTTTATTTTGCTTATACCTCGTAAAAAATATAGAAGGAGAAAGAGAGAAGCTCTCTCTCCAGCTTAACTGACCTTCTACTAAAATATGAAAACTGATGCACATAATTATATTTTTGTCAATTGATAAATTTTAATATTTGTTAGAGAACGCAACTACTTACCCAATCTTATGACTGCTAGATTTGAAAAACCAACGCTTGTTAAGCCTCAACCTTTTTTGGAACTGAATAATCAAGGGAAAATCCTTCAGCTTCCTCTGGAAAAGAATGAACATCGATTCGGACGCGATCGAGCGTGGGCAGATTTAGAAATTCCAGATATAGGCTGGGACATCCTTTCTAGAAAGCAGGCAATTTTAAAAAAAGAAGGACAAGACTATCGCATTTATGATGGCGATGGTTCAAAGCCCAGCAGTAATGGGATATATATCAATGAAACTCGAATTGATCACCTAGTCGGCTATCCATTAAAAAATGGAGTGCAGTTGGAAATCGGGAAATCTCCTAACAACCGAATTTTGTTAACTTACTTTAAACCAGTTGAGGAGTGCTTGGTAGTACCCAGTACTCGGCGTCTGGGTTTGAAAGGATTGAAGGAATGGCCCGTGCAACTGGGTCGTGCTCCCAAACCAGATAAATATTCCTCAATGCAGTTAGACGCACCTACGGTTTCCCGCCTGCATGCCACTATTTATCCTGATGGTCAAAAGGGACACATTCTGCATGACCTGAGTGCCAACGGTACTTTTGTTAATGGCAAACCTGTTGAGAAACGCTTGCAACTGACGGATGGGAGTACAATTCACATTGGTCCGTTTAGCCTGCTTTACAAGGTAGATTGCCTAGAGATACTGGATACAGGAAGTCGAATCCGCCTTGATGTTAATCGCCTGGTGCGAAAGGTTAAAGATAAGGAGGGAAAAGAAAAAGTTATCCTCAATGATGTGTCGTTGGTGATTGAACCAGGACAATTGGTAGCGTTGGTAGGCGGAAGCGGCGCTGGTAAGTCTACCTTGATGAAATCCCTATTAGGAATTGAACCAGTATCTTCCGGCACAGTGTTTCTGAATGGAGACAACTTGCGTCAAAACTGGATCATGTATCGATCGCAAATTGGCTACGTCCCCCAAGATGACATTGTGCATCCTGACTTAACAGTTGAGGAAGTTCTGGCTTACGCATGCAAGCTGCGACTACCACCAGACACAGATGTGTCAGCCGTTGTTGAAACCACCTTAGAGCAAATCAAGCTGAGTCACGTCAGAACTAACTTTATTCGTAACCTCAGTGGTGGACAGCGCAAACGCGTCAGCATTGGTGTGGAACTATTAGCAGACCCGAAACTATTTTTCTTGGATGAACCGACTTCTGGTCTTGACCCTGGTCTGGACAAAGAGATGATGAAGTTACTGAGGGAGTTAGCAGATCAAGGGCGAACAGTGGTACTAGTCACCCACGCAACAGCTAATATTGAGGTTTGCGATCGCATTAATTTTATGGGTCGAGGCGGCAAACAGTGCTACTTTGGACCACCCCTGCAAGCACTACGCTTTTTCGAGATGCCCTCTGTTGACTTGAAGTACTTCTCAGATATCTATATTAAGTTAGACCAAGGCGGAACTCCAAATGAAGTTCGCGCCACCGTTGACCATTGGGCGCAGAAATACCTGGAATCGACCGAGTATCAGACCCACGTAAAATCTTTGCTCACTCTAGGTCAAGAAAGTAACTCTCAGCCTGTTGATAGCGTCCACCACACAGGGATATCTCCTTTTAAACAACTGTGGTTGCTTAGTCAGCGGTATATTCAGTTAGTGCTACGCGATCGCTCTAGTTTGATTTTCTCTTTGTTATCCGGTCCCATTGCGATCGCTCTAACTGCTTGGATCTTATATGACAAGACTCCCCTCCTGAGACTGAATCCTCCAGACATCACCCAAGGTCCCTTAGCACTCAAGCTACTCTTCATTTTCAGTTGTATTGGGATTTGGATTGGACTTTCTAGTTCTGTCCAAGAAATTATCAAGGAATCAGCGATTTACGCCAGAGAACGGCTGATAAATTTAGGATTATTTCCCTATTTAGGTTCTAAAATCCTGATCCGTTCTGGTTTAGCCGTTGCTCAAACCCTGTTAATTGTTTTAGCCGTATTAGTGGGTTTTCAATCACCACAATATAACCTTACACCTTGGTTTCTGGGATTGGGCATTACTAATTTTTTAACGCTTCTAGCAAGTATCAGCCTAAGTTTAATGATTTCCGCCTTTGTCAAGAACGAGAATGAAGCAAATAGCATTCTTCCCTTGATAATGATTCCGCAAATCATTTTATCAGGGGTGCTTTTTGAACTGAAAGGATTACCTGCAAAACTAGGTTGGCTGACAATCAGTCGCTGGTCTATAGGATCTTATGGAGCCTTAGTCAATGTCAATGAAATGGTTCCCAAAATATCTAATACACCTGGAGTGCCGTCTTTAGATAAAATTTTTACAATTTCTTCTGTCTACGATCCAACCTGGAAGAATCTGGGCTTAAATTGGGGGATTCTCGTTCTGCAAACTGTGATTTGCTTAGCTGTAGCGCTGTGGTTGCAAAAGCGGAAGGATATTGTTTGAGCTTACAGCAGTTTTCAATTGAATTGACCACATTGTAGGGGCGGGGTAACCCCAATACGGTTCGGTTAAGAGTTGTTGGTGAGAATTACATAGGTGTAGAGACCGGTCGCGTCTCTACAGGAGTTATCGGTATGTAGTTTATCTTATCCAAACCGTATTGGGGGTTACTCATTGGTGTCAACTAAGTAAGTAGGCGATAATAAACCAAACTATGTAAAGAAAGTCGTATGAATGTAATCATTGTTGGTGCCGGACCGACAGGTCTATTTTTAGCACATCGATTACTAGCCCGTGGTTCAAGCTATACGGTACAAATATATGAATGTAACCAAAGTCCTACTGATTTAGAGTATTTGGACATTAGAGAATTCGGCTTAGGATTAGGCGCAAGAGTACAGCATTGGTTGAACAGCATTGATGGTCTTAGGGAGCAATTAGTCTGTGAAGGGATTGAATTCACGAATAATGGATTAATCTTGATTCCGCGTCGTCAATTATGTGCGTTGCTAATGCGATCGCTATTGACTCATTATGGCAATCAGGTAAACTATAATGTTTCAGTGGTGGATGTTGATCTGACACGTCGTGAGGTTGTCATTGCCAGAGAATCCGGTGCTGAAAAAGTAGCATACGATCTTCTAGTGGGGGCAGATGGAATTCACTCGACAATCCGAAGTGCCATGATGGTCTCAAAACCAGAGGAAAATAATTTTCAATTGCGGCAACGACCACAGGTATGGAAAGTACTCCAACTGCCTATACAGCCAGCACTAGGACAACATCCACCTCGCATCATTCGACTTCAAAAGCGAAGCACTCAGTTTGGTCTAGTTTTTGGTGCCTGCTTACCGCAAAAAGATGGTAGTTTCAGCACACTGATTTTCTGGCAACCAATGGGCAGCAG
The DNA here is from genome assembly GCA_964658145.1 of uncultured Stigonema sp. GTDB lineage: Bacteria > Cyanobacteriota > Cyanobacteriia > Cyanobacteriales > Nostocaceae > Stigonema. The sequence goes on along the minus strand of CAZZYE010000314.1, from coordinate 2,987 downwards.
CGATACGATCAATCCATGTGGAATTGCAACACCAGAAGAATTACAGCAGTTATTGCACCAGATGTCTCCACAAAACTTGCCTGCACTTAAGCTAGATCGAGATCGGGCTGCGGCATTCCTAGCAGCCCAACCAGGGAGTGAATACTGGAGTCAATGTCGCCACTATCATGACTTGGAGGGTCGGGCAGTACTTATTGGCGATGCTGCACACGGAATGTTTAGTATTTTGGGACAAGGTTGCACCGCAGCGATCGCAGATGCAGTTGCCCTTGAGTCACTGCTTGGGCAGCACCGTGATCAGTTGTCTATCGTCCTACCCAAATTTTCTCAACAACAAGTTGAAGAAGGTCACGCTGCTTCTGACCTTAATCTGATTGCATTAACATTTTACCACCGATGGTTGAGTCTTCTCTACAGATTTATCACTTTGTTATGGGTAGTTGTACTAAGACAGCCAAGCATCTTTGTTCGGGTCAATCAAGTAGATGCCAACTATGTGCAAGTACTACGCGAAAATAGATTGTGGGTGTGGCTTGCTAAGAAACTGCTTCCAGATTCACCGAAAGTGTCCTGACATTCTTCGCTATAGCTGGCAAAAAATTGCTCAGTAGCAAGGCAGCGATGCAGGAAACTGATAAGCTATTACTAGTTTAATAAGGCTGTGTCATTCGTCTTCATTTCACCTTGCGCATTGTCTGATGCAGATGCAGATCAAGGCATATTGAGTTTAGCAAATAGCTGAGTAAGAACAAAGGCATACTTACTAGCCAATTCTTTCAGGCTTTCATAGCGCCCAGATGCGCCGCCGTGTCCTGCTTCCATGTTAGTTTTGAGCAGGAGAATGTTGTTGTCTGTCTTCAGTTCTCGTAATTTTGCCGTCCATTTGGCTGGTTCCCAGTATTTGACACGAGAATCATTCAAGCCAGCAGTAATTAGCATATCTGGGTAATCCTTCGCCTCGACGTTATCGTAAGGCGAGTAAGACTTCATATAGTCGTAATAAACTTTGTCGTTGGGATCGCCCCACTCTTCGCGTTCCATTGCTGAAAGAGGCAACGAGGTATCTAGTATAGTGGTAACTACGTCTACAAACGGCACATCGGCTACTACTACTTTAAAAAGATCGCTCCGCATATTAATCACTGCTCCCATCAATAAACCGCCTGCACTACCGCCAGAAATAGCTAGGTTATTGGGAGATGTCCATTGTTCGGCAATCAAATATTCAGCACAGGCAATAAAATCGGTGAAGGTGTTTTTTTTGTTTAACAATTTGCCATCTTCATACCACTTGCGCCCCATTTCTTGTCCGCCGCGAATATGAGCAATAGCAAACACTACCCCACGATTTAGCAATGAAAGTCGAGTTGATGAAAACGATATTGGGTAAGACATACCGTAAGCGCCATATCCTGTCAGTAACAAAGGATTTTTCCCATCTTTTTTGATTCCTTGTTTGTAAACTATGGATATGGGAATTTGCGTACCGTCTTTGGCTGTAGCCATCAGCCACTCACTCTTGTATTGATTTTTGTCATAGCTACCTAGAACTTCTGTTTCTTTTTTCAACTCCTGCTGATTTGTTTCCATGTCGTAATCAAATACAGATGGTGGAGTGATTAAAGAGGTGTATTTGAACCTGAGAATAGTAGTGTTAAATTCCGGATTATTGTCTTCAGAAAAATTGTATGTATGTTCTGGAAAAGTAATGTAACGTTCCTTATTTGTAGATAAGTTTTGTATTCGCCCAATTGGCAATCCGCCCTTTCTTTCGTAAATTACTAAGTGATTGGCAAAAAGGCTAATGCCTGAAAGCAACACATCTTCTCGATGGGGAATTACAGTCTGCCAATTCTCTTTGACTGGCGAGGCTACCAGAGTTTTCATGAGTTTAAAGTTGATTGCCTCTTCATTAGTAACAATGTAAAAGTAATCGCTGTGATGATCTATTTCATATAGCACACCCGTAGTCCGAGGGTGAATTAGTTGAAAAGATGCGCTGGAATTGTTAGCATCTAAATAGTGAGTTTCTGATGTAACGCTGCTACCAGAACTCATTAAGATGTAGGCTTGACTTCGGGTTTTACCAACATATAAATGGTAAGCTTCATCCCGTTCCTGATAAATTAGAATATCCTCATCTACCGAAGTGCCTAAAGTATGTCGAAATACTTGGAATGGACGGTTTGCTGCATCAATTTTGGTGTAAAATACTATTTGGCTATCGTTAGCCCAAGCCAAAGAGTAATTAGTTTCACTTATGCTTTCGGGGTAGAACTGAAAAGTGTTAAGATCGAGGAAGAAAAGCTTGTATTGCTCGGAACCAATAGTATCAATTGAATAAGCTAATATTTGATGATTGGGGCTAACTTGAAATACACCTAAGCTGAGAAATTCATGCCATTGAGCAAGTTCATTTTGATCTAGCAGCACTTGTTCGGGAGCATCTAGACTACCTTTTTTACGACAGTAAATTGGGTAAGCTTTTCCTTCTTCGGTGCGTAAATAATAGTAATAGTCATCTTTGCGATATGGGACGGAAAGATCGGTTTCTTTGATGCGAGCGAGCATTTCCTCGTAGAGTTGCTTTTGTAGCGTTTCGGTATGCTGCATCAAAGCTTGCGTATAAGCATTTTCGGCTCCCAGGTAGGCTTGGACTTTCGGGTTGTCGCGATCGCGCATCCAAAAGTAGTTGTCAATTCTGCGATCTCCCCCAGACTCAAAAACAGAAGGCTGTTTTTCGGCAACAGGTGGAGTAACTTTCGTTTTTATATCATCTTGATTCATAATTCACCTTCTTTATTCACGCAAAATTTTACCGTTTGGGAGTTCTACTGGATTGTTCATGCACGCAAAATATCATCAACTTCTGTTTACTAGTTTACCGAAACGACGCTTTCCTGACTTGTGTTAAAAGAGGCGTAACGGTTTGACATCTGACTTTTCACGGGATGTGGAAAGGGGGAAATAGTTCGCGAGTTGAAGTG
>CAZZYE010000313.1:0-7983 GCA_964658145.1 uncultured Stigonema sp. | reverse complement strand
CTTTGTTCTCTCGCGTGGCGCACACGGAGCGCTACGAACCGAGTTGGGTGTGGAGAAAAGAGGACGTACTCCGCACTTCGACCGTAAGCACCCCGTTCTTGGTCAGAGGATGTTTTCAAAGTGGTGGCTGATGTATCAAAAACTTTAGATCCTCCTAAATCCTCCTTAAATTAAATACTCTCTCTACCAAACGAAATAAATACAAAAAACTCAAGGCAGAGTCAGCGGGGCATATTCTCTCTCACAATGTGGATGAGTATTTCTTAAAGAATAGCTAAGTTGGAAGTAACTAAAACTATTTAAGCAATATGCCACTCAGTTAAACACTGGGTGGCGTTTTTATGCAATTATGGCAATGGCTGGACAACACGGCTATAACTTTAGCCAGGAATCTATACGGGAGGGGTGGTGCCAGCTGCCAGTTACGAAGCCAGAAAATGTGGCATTCATTCTGCCATGCCTTCAAGAGTTGCGATCGCTCTTTGTCCCCACCTCATATTTGTCCATCCCCACTTTGAGGTTTACCGCGCTCTTTCTGAGCAAATCCATGCTATCTTTGAGCGTTACACAGACTTAGTTGAGCCTGTTGCCTTGGACGAAGCTTACCTTGATGCAACGTCTCTACACGTGTAAAATCTCCACAAACAATCATTAAACGCGCAACGTACCCACTCAAGCTTGCTTCAGGTAATACTCAAACCGCTCCCGGAGTTGTTCAACGGTCAGATTCTGAGTCCAGTACTCCACTAAGGCGTGACCAAATGCCCAAGCGTTGCGATCCGGTGAAGCAGATTGCAGCAGCAGTGGCCAGAGGGATAGCAGGTCAAAGTTGAGGGGGTTAGAGTTGCCAGTATTCAAGAGCGAGAAAAGGTCATATGCCATCTGGAGTTTGCCTATAACGACAGGCAACTGTTCCACTGGAATCTGCTGTGCCAGTAAATATGCTAAAGCTGGAGATCCAGTTGACAGCGTGGAAATGAACTGGAGGACGGGACTTTTGAGCAGTGCAGCTAGTCCCTGAGTTGTCGCCATCTGGAAGGTGTAATGGTCGATAATTTTGGCAGCGGCGACGGTGCGGGCTTCCAAGTTACGCAAAAAGCGGGCAAGACGGAGTTGCTTGGCAGGGGCGATCGCATCCACCAATCCCAACGATAGAGCTTCCACGCCCCAGGCGGCTCGACCCGTTTTGATGTCTCCTGTCACCACGGGCAGAACCTGAGAACAATAGTCGCCCAACATCTCTGTGCGATACTCAGTAGCTTGGCGAATGGCAATTTCCTTTGGGCGATCGCCCCATTGCCAGTCGTAGGGTGGCGACCACTCGCGGATAGGACGGAGACGATCCACCTGAGTAACGACGGTAATGACAGGCAAGTCTGTAACTTTCGCCTTCATGTCTTTGAGAAAGTCCACATCCATTTGCCCAGCAGGATCGAGGGCAGGAGTGATTAACAGCAGCAGATCGGCGTTTGTGGCATACTCAAGCACTATTTCCCGTAGATCGCCACGGTTCACTTGTTCATAACCCGGAGTATCCCAAAGCGTTAGCGTTTCTCTCGTTTGGGTCTGCCAGTGGTAATTTTGAATCTGATCGGTACTGGGCAAAACATCGACTGCTGCAAGATCTGCCTGAAACAGGGTGTTAATCAGGCTACTTTTGCCGGACCCCGTTCGCCCTACAAGCAGAATACTGACGGGTTTTTGCTCAACTGCCTCGGCTGGTTCTGCTCTGGCGATGATTTCTCGAAGTGTTTGGGTCTTTGCCGCCTTTACCGTCGGTGTGGGTAAGGAAAATTCTGAAACTGGTAATGTGCTACCACTGTAGAGAGCAGCTGCCTGCCGACATAAGTTCCTAAGGGCAGCTTCCCGGAGCATCTGGCTTAAATTCACCAGCAGTTGCTGATTTGCCTGTTTTGTGTAGCGCTGACTGGCAACTCTTGCCACCGCCACCGCTGGGTTCAACAGCCACCGTGCCCAATTCCATGCTTGCCAGAGTTTACGAGCGGATGGCTCCAGCTTACGGTAGACTTCGTATGCCTGGTAAACTTGCCCAACTGTAACCTGATTGAGGGCAGGAGATAACTTTTGCATCCACTGATCCAGGTCATCCACTGTTCCTCGAATCAGTGTATAAACTTGGGGAACGTGAATGTTCAGCAGAGGATACTTGACTTCAGGATAGTAGATCTGGGCGATCGCCACAACAAGCTCTTGACAACGCTGCCAAAATGTTTGCCAGTCTTCCCAAATCGGTGAATCGTTCTGGGAAGCTTTCAGGATATCTTGTAGGGCTACTTCTGCTTGTGCGGCATCATTTCCTGCTGGTAGTGAGTCGGTAGATGCAGATTCCAGTTCTTCACGGACTTCCGCCACTACAGCTTCCACCTGCCCTATCATCGGTCGGGTCCATTTGACCAACAGCCAACGCCAGCCCACTAATATGAGGGTAAACACCGCCCAAATCCAACTTATGCCCCACTCATGGATCTGCCACCCTGCTGCTACCATCAAGAAACTGACGATAGTCGCTAGAGGCAATGCCAACACAACCCACTGCCACAGCTTTAATCGCACCATTGTCCCATGCCTGCATTAAACTTCTTATACTGCTATTGTCGGTCTAATAATCGTCTGATGAGTACTAGACATCCGAAATTGGATATCGGAACAAGAAAATGAAGAGAAACAAAAATGACTCTAGTAGCGCAAGGCGGAATTAAAAATTAAAAATTAAAAATGAATACAGTGTAAGGGTTTCAGAGATTTTAAATGGGTTGTTTATTTAGGCCGTGTTGTACTAGTAGCCTGCCCGTCGCAATAACGCGGTTAACAGGCTATGAAAGTTAATAGGCACGGACGCTCTAAGGTTCTCACGCAGCAAGAGATACAGTTAGTTTTCACCCAAGGATTACAAAACGAGCGCGATCGCACATTGTTTGGCGTATGCCTGTTTAGCTTGAGCCGTATTCGTGAGTGCTGCACACTGTTGACCTAGGACATCTACACCACTACCGGGAAGGTAAGACCACGGTTAATCGGTAAACTGCTAAAATTACAAGTGCTAGAACCAAGGTCTATGTCTTTCAGGTTCTGATACACCCACTCCATGTAAGCTGGAGAGCAAGATGCCAAAAGCCCCAAACATAACACCGGAACTAGAAATCACGGATGAACTAAGAGAAGCGGCAGAAGCAGAAATTCGCGAAAAACAAAAAATAGTTGACTACGACACAAAAGAGTATCCAGTCGAAGTGCTTGTCCAGAAATACAGAGATGGGCTAGGTGAGGACATCAATGAGTTGTATGTACCAGACTATCAGCGGGATATGGCTTGGGACGAACTACGGCAGTCAAAGTTTATAGAATCTATTTTTCTAGGATTACCAATACCATATATTTTTGTTGCGGATTTACACCCAGAAGAAGATGATTTAGGTCGGTTGGAAATTGTTGACGGTACTCAACGTATCCGTACTTTAGACAGATTTCTCAATAACGAGCTAAAGCTGTGTGGGCTAAAAAAGCTAGAGAAGCTTAATAACTTTACATTCAGTGATTTGCCGCTTTCCCGACAGAGACGCTTCAACCGCGCTACCCTTCGCATGATTGTGTTGACCGAAAAGTCTGACGAAGATACACGAAGGGATATGTTTGAACGCATTAACACAGGTAGTGTCGAACTAAACGACATGGAAAAGCGTAGAGGCATATCCCCCGGACCATTTGTCGATCTTATTGAAGAACTCGCTAAAGATGCCAAATTTCGCAAACTATGTCCATTTTCAGAAGCACTTGTTCGCAGACGTGAACCTGAGGAATTTGTGTTACGTTTCTTTGCATATTTGAATAAGTATAAGAACTTTGAAAGACAGGTTAATGAGTTTCTTAATGAATATCTAGAAGAACACAACCATCCTAGAATTAACCAAGATGGTATGCGAGATGAATTTCACGCAATGTTAGATTTTGTTGAAAAATACTTCCCCAATGGATTTAGTAAAGCAAAAGGTCATGTAAAAACACCAAGAATTCGATTCGAGGCAATTTCTGTAGGTGTTGCACTTGCCTTGAGAGAAAAGAGCGATCTTGAACCAAAGTCAATCAAGTGGCTTGACTCACCAGAATTCAAAGAATACACTACCTCGGATGCAAGCAACTCCAGACCTAAAGTAATTCGTCGTATTGAGTATGTACGCGATCAACTTTTGAGTTAGCTATGCAAACAGTGCTTATAGACTTCAATACACGTGCTCAAGAAGTGAATGAATACTTCTTGTTTCTGGAGGGACTAATCACGGAAAGCACTAAATTGGCGGTATTAGAAGATAATGGCGATCGGCAAGTTAAGCCTATTAATTCTGCACTAGCAAAAACTCTCAAAGCTAATGGGTTTTTACTCCTATATAATTTGGTTGAATCAACCATGCGGAATGCTATAGAAGCTATATTTGATGAGCTAAGTAGCAACAAAGTTTCCTTTGATTCTGTTAGAACTGAAATTAGGAAAGTAGTAATTTATAACTTTAAGAATCGCTCACCTGATAATATTCACTCCAAGATAACAGATATTTCTATTGATATTATTACTGCTGGATTTAATAGTAGAGAATTATTTTCAGGTAATGTTGATCGAGAGGAGATCACAAAAACAGCAAGGAAGTATGGATTTTCATATGATACTGACTACTCTAAAACAAAGCATGGTGAGAATTTAAATGATATTATGCGGAAGCGGAACGACCTAGCACATGGTAATAAATCATTTGCAGAGGTTGGGAGAGATACAAGTATTGGAGATCTTCTACAGGTTAAAGAGGAGGTAATATAGTACCTCAAGCAGATCTTACAAAACATTGAAGATTACTTAATTAAGAAAGAGTATCTAGCTTAAGACTATAGATCTACTACAATTTATCTGTTGAAGGTGTGCCAAAATACTCTGACCTATGATCAGACCTAACTTAACAGGAACAGCATTTCCAATCAATCGTCCTACATGACTAAACACTACAGCCTTGTCAGGGTCTACGAATTCGTAATCTGCAGGAAAAGTTTGTAGCAATGCTGCTTCCCTAAGAGATATAGCCCTATCTTGTTTAGGATGTCCAAACCGACCGTTACCAAAGCCAAAACACTGTGTAGTGATAGTCGGACTAGGCCGATCCCACTCCATCCTACCATAGACTCCGGGATAAGTTTTACCACTCTTTTTTGTGTGGCATTCAGCAATTAAGTGCTTAGACCAATCTCGCCAAGTCCCTCCAGGTTTTGAAGCACGAATACGGTGAAGATTCAGAGTAGACAGCCTACTGCATTGATGGAGTGGATCTGTTTTAGATGTTTGACCCGCAGAAAGCGGTTCAAGATGTTCAATGGTTTTTCGTACTGTTTCGTATCTTTCTGCGTCATGCGTTGGTGGAATTAAGTTGATTTTGCCAAACTTTGAGGCAAGTAAGACTAACCGCTTTCGAGATTGAGGGATTCCATAATCTAGACAGTTAACTTCGTAAGGCTCAAAGGAGTAGTTTAAGTTCTCCAATTTATCGATAAATTCCTGAAAAACTGGATGATGTTTTAACTGAAGCACATTTTCCATTGAAATAATCTCTGGTTCACATTCCTGTGCCAGACGAGTAAAATCTCGCAGCAGCTTCCACTTCGATTCCCTATCGTTATAACGTCTTGAATAACTTGAAAATGGTTGACAGGGGGCGCATCCTGCTAGAACTTTAATACTGCTTCCACAAAAATGCTCTGCCAAATCAGAACTGCTAATATCCTCCACATCTTGCAGGATAAATTTTGCTTTGTTGTTGTGTTCGTATGGAAACTTACACGCTGGATCAATATCGTATCCAGCTTTGACTGGAAGACCTGCTTGCTCAAACCCATGAGTTAGTCCTCCAGCACCACAAAACAGATCTACTGTAGAGATACTGCTAGCCATTCACTCCCTCTTATTGGCATACATAGCCCGATAAGCTAGACTAGCGCATTTGCACGAAGGACTACAAGATGGCGAATAGTCTAAAGTAAGAGTCAGTGCGATCGCAATGCATAAAGAACTTAAAAAAGCTTTCCCAGTTTCCACGATCTCTGATGGCTTGAAGGCGGTCGTAGTATTCAGCACGATATTTCTTGAAATATGACACTTGAGCAAATTGAAGCTGCCATCTTGAAGCTTTCGCCTGATGAGTCCCTGAAACTTCTGGAATGGTTTTTGGATTTGGACAATCGGCGCTGGGATGAGCAGTTAGAAAAAGACATTGCAGATGGTAAGTTAGAAGATCTAGCCCAAGAGGCGATCGCTGATTTTGAGGCTGGTTGCTATCGGGCAATTTAATAGACATCTCCGGAAAACACGTAGTTACTATGAACCAAAGAAATATGTGAGTATCTAACAACAGTAAAGCGTTGCTGTGTTAAAGGGCGGTAAGCGAAGAGGCTGTTAAATTAAAAATTATCATCGCTGCGATAAATCCATCAAATTCGCCAGCTTGTAAACTATTCGTGCACCGACATTACCATCCCACTCAGCATCACCAACTTCGCACAGATCAAAGCCAATTATTTTGCGATCGCTATTGATCAATTCACGAAACAGCATATATGCTTGCTCCAATTCCAGTCCACCCGGAACTGGAGTACCTGTACTCGCACAGAATTTTGGATCAAGACCATCAACATCAAAGCTAATATAAACGTATTCAGGTAAATGACTAATAATTTCTCGGCATAAATCAATCCAAGTTATTCCAGAGTAAAGCTTTTGTTTAATGGCTGGGTCATAATAAGCAACAATCCTACCATTAGATTGGTTGATCATTTGCACTTCATCATGAGAAATATCACGCAAGCCTACCTGCACTAACCTGGAAATTTGCGGTAGTTTCATCGCATTGAACATGATGGACGCATGAGAAAATTCAAATCCCTCATAAGCATCGCGTAAATCTGCGTGTGCATCAATGTGCAAAATGCCATAGTTAGTGTAGCGAGTCGCCAAGGCTTGGAAATAACCTAACGGTGAACTGTGATCGCCGCCAATGACTGCGACTCGTTTGCCATTCTTAATTGCTTCCTGAGACTGTTCAAACAACCATTGATTTACCTGTTGACAAGCTTGATTAACGAATGTAAGTACAGGTGTCAAATCTGGTGTATCTGTCAGCGGTTTACCTTGCTCTAGTCGCTTGATAATTTTTGCCGCTAAGGTGCGATAATATTCGTTCTTCTCTAGAATATCCTGAGGAATTTCCACCATGAAAATTCCCTGTTTCCATCCGTCAGGGTTGTCAAAATCAAATAAATCTAACTGATAAGAAGCATCGAGAACACGCTGTGGTCCGTTGGCAGTACCTGCACCATAGGAAACAGTGACTTCCCACGGTACGCCAAAGACAATCAGGTTTGCCGACTCGTAATTAAATGGTAAACCCAAGAGGTTGCCATTGATTTGAGCTATGGCGCTGGGATCGTAGTCTTGGAGTTGATTATTCATGGATCATCTTCTGGGTAGACAAAACACCGGGGGTTGTGCATTATTGTAGCGAAGCTGAGAAGTTTCATCTGACAATTCTGTAGACAATATTGACTGTCGCTGTAATAATCGGGACTACTCCCCGATCTGAGCAGTTTTTAGTAAACAGCTATTTCAAAAACTGAGCCATTTGATAAGCAATAACTATTTCATCAGCAGTCAAGATTGTCAAGTCGTGCTGTAAAGATTGACAGATGAGTAAACGGTCAAATGGGTCGCGGTGTAGAGATGGTAACTTTATTAACTGAGCAACACTTGCCTCATCAACCGTGAGGCTGTTAATTTGGTGTTGTTCGCGTTGCTTAGGTAGATAGATTTCGGGAGACTCTGGTAGCGGAAGTTTTCCCAGTTGATATTTGATTATGCACTCCCACAAAGAGACAACACTCAAATAAACAGTATTGTTAGGATTTTGAATACTATCCCGAAAGATTGCTGATAGC
>CAZZYE010000312.1:0-7998 GCA_964658145.1 uncultured Stigonema sp. | reverse complement strand
GAGCCGGAGCCTTCGTATTATTAAGCACATATATAAGTTGGCGTGCATTGAAAGGAGATCGAAAACACGCCCTGATTCGCGATATTGCTGTTGTTTTCGCTGCAATTAGCGGAACAAGCTTCCGTAGTGCGGATTTAACCGATGCTAATTTTACAGAAGCCACCCTCAAAAGTACAGATTTTAGAAAAGCTGTTCTAACTCGTACATGTTTCCACAACGCCAAAAAACTTGACTGTGTTCGTCCTGGTACAACTTACCTTCAGAAGAGACTTGTGCGAGACGTGTTAGTTACTGGACTTGGACAGGATAAAAACTTTGACCGTTTTGACCTACGCGGTGTCAACTTTAAAGGTGCTTACTTAGTAGACGCTAGCTTGATCAGCGCTGACTTAAGTGAAGCTAACTTACAAGATGCTGATTTATCGAGAGCCAAGCTAGTAAAAGCACAGTTAGACCGAAGCGACTTGACAGGAGCTACTCTGACTGGAGCTTACATTCAAGATTGGGGCATTACCAGAGACACCAAATTTGATGGGGTGCGGTGTGAGTACGTTTATATGCAGCTGACCACAAAAGAGAATCCTGACCCAGATCGTAAACCGGATAATCGAGAAGAAGTTTTTGCCGATGGGGAGTTTGAAGATTTCATTAAACCAATATTTGACACCCTTGACCTATATCATAACCAAGGTGTTGACCCCCGTGCTATAGCAATTTCCTTTAAGCAGTTAGCCGAGAATCATCCAAAAGCAGAACTACGAATTGTGGGGTTGGAGGTACGCGGAGAAGATAAATTTTTACTTCGTGCTAAGACGGCTCCAGAAGCAGATAAATCTCAACTTGGTCAAGAATATTTTGATACTTATAATCAAATAAAAGCTTTGGCAGAACAGGAAGTTAAAGCACTAATGACAGAAAAAGATATTCAAATTCGTAGATTAGAAAATATGGTAATGACGGCGTTAGAACGTCCTAGCTTTTATGCTGAAAATTATAATAACCAAGGAGATACTATGTCTTTGTAAGAAAAGCCCTCTTGGTCTAATAGTGTGATGAATTCACCCATAAAACGAGTTAATGCTTCACGACGGCAGTCTTGTAGGGCGTGTCGCATAGCAGTCTGAAGATCGTTTTCCATTTCACACCGCCACTGTTGCTTTAATGCTATTTATAGAGTCGCGCAGTGCTTCAATTTGAAGAGTCAGTGCATCAATTTCCGCCTGCAACTCAGCTACTGTTTCTTCAGGAGAATACGGCTCGATATCCTCTTCGGTATGATACGTTGCATCAACTTCTAGCCAATCTGTAACAACGTCGTAGTGCCAACCAGAATGGTAGGTGTGTCCAAGAGCAGAATTCTTTGGGTAATAGCGCATGCCCACAATCCAACCTTGTCTTACAAGTTGTCCTAGCTGGTATTTGGGTTGTATCCAATTCTTGGGGAAAGAGATGATATGGAATTCTTGTGTCATGATTTCAGGCTCCCACTGATTCAAACTGCTGGTTAACCGCGAGCTGCATCCACCGTTTAATTGCGTCCAACTCCTTTTCGCCGCTTGAAATTGCAACATCCATGTGATGAGCAAAACTGCTAAAATTTACCCCTTGAGCATCTGCCCAACTATTCGACATCCAACCAATTAACTCATTCACTTGTCCGCTTTCTAATTCAGCAGGAGACGACACCAGTTTTTCAGTTTTTAACCATTCCAGAACTGCTTTACCATCAATGCCAAGCAGTTGCCGAACTGCCCTAACACGACTATTGTTGGGGTGTTCTCCGTTGCTATTAACTGAGATTGTGTTTACCTTATATTGATTGGGATTGTGTTGTTTTTTGAGTGTGTTGACAGCAGCGTTCGCATCATCATCCTCATCGGCAGTCACGCAAAGAATTGCGCACAGTGCATAACGACGGGCATATGTTAGTGCTGCCCCAAACTTCTGCGAATCACTGATTTCTGGTAGAGGGTAAACACTAGTTAGACATTCCCCAGACTCATGGTAAAGGTGGGTTTGCAAAACAGTCTTGCCATCACTTAGGGCAGTGGTTTGAACAACTGCTAGCCCATGCTTGCCCAAGGCTGGGGTAACGGCATCCAACACAGCATCTAGGGTTGCGTATTTGTGCTTGAAGTGTGGGTTGACTCGGTCTTTCTGGATAGGAGAAAATTCAGATTTGGCTTTGATTAAAGCCTTGATTAGTTCTTGCATATTACGGAATCAGGAATTTGGATGACTAATGACAAAAAATAAAAATTCAAGCTTGTATTTGGATGACTAATGAACTCATAAGTCTCATTCTCGCTCATTTCTTGCTCATCCTTTTTCCCATGCACATGCTTGACTTTTTCCGAATGCATACTCGTCTTAATCTAACCTTATGGGATTTCCTGATCTAATTTCTGTAGCATTGGCGCTAATAACTTTTGGCGGCATTAAATACATTTCCTTATCCTTATTTCTTTGCTGAAAAGCATGGATTTTATTTAGCTCAATACCAGAAATAGGACAACCGACTAAATCACACCAAAACCAAGTAGATATAGGCGAGACGGTTTCGCGAACTCTATATAAGAAAGGCATAATTAATAAGTCCTCTTTCAAACGGGTTATTATTCCAACTTTGCAAACTACCGTGATTATCTTGCCTTGTAATTCCGTCTCAATTTCTTGGGTCCTATAAAATGCTCTTGCTATTATTTGGTCTTTCATTATTGACATCCCGCTCCTCGGTATGCGTGAATAGGATAAAATTCGGATGTTTCGTATTCAGGGTGAGCATTACCCACCCCGTTTGAACAATTCCCTACAGCGTTTTAGCGAACTCTTTCAGCTTGTAAACAAGCTCCATCCCATCATTCGCGCTCTTGATGTAGTCGTCGTTAATCGGTTCTACAGCACCGTAAATGCCTTCAAACCCAGCATCCTGAAACAGTGCATTCATGCGAGGGATGATATCGACTGCATCTGCCTTGTCCACGATGAATACAAATTCATCGCCAGAATTAAGCTGGGAGATGAAGAAGATGCCGCGCCAGGTGCGAATTTGGTTTAAGCTTGAGCGGACTGCTTCATTTACTGCTGGTTCCCCGATTTCTGAATTACGCTTGCCTAAACCCGCAATATCGCAGCACACCATCACCAATTCACCGGAGGCGACACGGCGTCGTTCTTTAAGGAGGAATTCATTACCCTTCGCCTCAGCCCCAGCACGGTTATAGCAGCCGAAATTGGAGTTGGTGTAGGCGAGTTCTAATTTTTGTTGAAGGTCAGCATTATGCTGTTTCAATTGCTCCCATTCCGGTACAGTTAGCTCATCAAAGGGCTTGTCTAGAAGCTTGTCTAGATTAGTTTTCTTCTTGTGCTGACTGACGATAAACAGTTGTGCTTCTGCCGCCGTATTGCAACGAGGGCGCTCTTCACTGTCACAAGGCATTGCTACCCATTTGTCATCAGCAGCGCGGTAGAAAGTGCCAAGCAATGTGCGCTTTGCCCAGACGCGGTACAGCACACCGAAATCGGCATCGATGTCGGAATCAACCTCGACGGATGGGGTTTCAGCATCTTGTAAGTTGGGACTTGTGCGTAGTAGAGCCGATGCCGTCGTAAAGTTGTTGGCATCTTGAACCAAATTGCGTTTTCGATCCACAATCAGCTGCTTCACCTCAGCAACATCTACACCGCATTTGCCCAGGTAGTCAACAGCTGCTGAGACAGCGTCTTCCAGCTTTGGAAAACTGGTTGTTTTGTAGGAGCGTCCTGGTTGGTTGTAATAATGGTTTGCGACCGCGTACCAATATGTTGTTCCGGTTTCGCTACCAGTTCGCTGTTTGAATTCTATGCCTTGGCTGCAGCAGAAATTGTCACCAGGAATCGTTAAAGGGACTTCAGCTTGTGCATTGGGCGCGACTGGTAAAGTCCCTTGCTTATAATGCCATCTCACATACTCGAAGCACTTAGCCCAGGCGTTGGCACGGTGGACTTCGGTTTCACCTACCATTACCACCCAGCGTTGAGTTTGAAAGTCGTCTGTGTCATGGGTGATTGAGGCAATTTGCTTACCGAGTGCGTAGACTTCGTGGTCGTAAAAGGTGATTTCTACGGTTTGTATCTCAGGGGCTTCAACTTGTGCTTGGGTTTCAACGTACTGTGCTTCCGTTTGGGCTGTGGTTTGTTCATCAACTTTGACGGCGATTGGCTCAAATTCAACTTGTGCTGTGGAGTGTTCAAGTGCTTTAACTAGGGAAAGAATCTCGTCTACCAACTCGCTTTCTGTTTTCCAGCCACCAACTTCTTTCATTTCCCATTGGACGTGCAGATCGGATTCAGGGAAAGATGTGAGCCACAATTCGCCATCTTTATAGTTGATGCATTGATCACCGCTGTCCTCCCATGCATGTCGAATGTGAGCTAATTGTTCGAGTAGGTCTTGCGCAGGCTCATCAACTTTGATTTCGGCGACGGCTACGAGTTCTACTGACTGCTGCAAGTTCTGGATTGCTTCTACGCAGTCATGTCGTTTGGGATAGCATTTGGCGCCGCGTTCTCGGCAAAGTTGCCATAGTTGGGTGCGGTTGAAGGACTGTAGCTCAGAGTGAGTATATAATGGATGCATGAATAGTTGCCTCTAGGGGTGACCGATTACAAAGGGCGATCGCTAACTTTCTCAGGGTGGGCGGTCGTCTTTTGCTTTGTTACTCTATTGTGCAACCTTTAATCACTTTTGTCAACCTAAGGTAACACTACAAGACGAGAGTCGAGACATAACAGATCTGTGACGGTTACACCTAAAACCGTAGCTAAACCTTCAATGATTTCGGTAGATACGCCTCTGACCTCCTCGTCGGTTTCAAGCCTGTGAAGATATTGCCTAGAAATGGTAATACCAATTTCATTAAGCTTTCTGGCTAGATCAGCTAATGCCATTTCCCCACGCAACTGACGCAATTTGACTCGGCGATCGCCAGTCCACCTTATGGACATCACTTCACTCATCGGTAACATAATTATTTGTTTTTTAAGTAATTCTGTCTCTAGCATCTGTTATCCCTAGTTTACAGCAAGCGCAATAATGTGCTACTACTAAAAGCATCGCAAAATAAAAAGCAATGGGCATCTCGCCCGTAACTTTTTCATGCAAATTTCTAGGAGGAGATGAGTTAAGCCAAAATGCTGCGTAACCAAAGAATGCTACGCAGTGTTGATTTTTGCCGCTAATGACGTGAAATTTTAATCCCCGACAAATGTTTCCACCAGGCGTCGGGGAAGTCACATAACAATCTAAGAAACATGACTATTGTTCACACAATACCAGATCCCTCAGCAGAATGCATAGGGGCTAGTTCCCCACGACTACATAAACGTCCAAGCTCCAAGAATTTAAAGAGCAAGCGCCTACGCTTAATCACTAAATATGGAATGCAGTGTTTTTGGTGTAGCACTGCCCTTACAAGAGAGACAACCACAATCGACCATTACATCCCATTGTCACGGGGCGGCAGTAACAAGCTTAAGAACTTGCGACTCTCATGCCGCAGATGCAACCAACTGCGAGGTAATGCGTTGCCTTGGGAGGTCTGCTATGTCCACCATTAGGCTCGCTCTACAAGAGATTAAGGACGAGATTTTAGACAAGTTTGTCGCTCTTTTGATGAGCGAGTTACAAGGGCAGGGCTTTACTTTTGCTGACGTACTGGAGGCTTTGGCAAGGTGGTCACCGGAGCAGATACCAGATGAATATGTACGTTCACTTGAAGAAATAGCTGAGTCTGTCAGGGAAGTTGGGCAATGATTGAGACTCTATCTCCCAGTAATGAACTTGCGTCCGTTGATTCAGGCAATTTGGTCACAAGAGAGTGGATACAAAGCCTACCATCTCACCTCAAGGACGAAGCGCTCTACAGGCTATGCAAGACCATTGAAGCTAAGCCAACACTAGTAGAGTCATTTACCCTTAACCAAGTCTTGTACAGGACAATTAAAGGGAAGGATGAAAAGTTTTTTGAATCAGCTGACAATGTTGCTCAAAGAACCGGCTGTGACAGGAAAACAATTCTCAAGGGATTGGCTCTAGCAGTTGAACAAAACATCCTTGAGAAAAATGAACGACCAGGAACCAGCACTGAATATTTCTTCAAGCCAGTAGAAGAGTGGAAGCCCGAACCAGTCCGTAATAAGGACATCCGTACTCAGAAAGTTATAGAGTTTCCAACAACACAGAATACTGAGCCAGAAGAAATTAACTTACCATCAGGCGAAGATGATGTTAATAGGGTAGTCCTTAATACGGACTACCCTGAAACCGATACCTCAACCATCTGGATTCGTAACCCCGACGCAACCCGTTATTGCCAAATTCCACCCATTCACGATCAAGCAACTGGGGTAGAAATTCAAAGGCAAATGGATGAAGAAGGTCTGACGGCGCAGAAAGTTGTGAGTCGGGCAGTTGCCTTCAGTAAAGTGCCGTTAATGCTCTTGGAGACGTTAGGTGCTATTGGTTCTAAGTTGCTTGAAGGACTGTCACTAGTTAAATCGCCTGAACCATCCGAGTCTGTTCCAGTCAATGTAGAAAGCGCGATCGCCAGCCTTGCCGACACAATGGGACGTACAACGTCGCGACCGAGTGTGACAAGGCTTTACGGTAAGGGTGAGGACAAGATAGAGTATTTCCGGGACTTTGATCTGAAAGAATGCGGTGTCAATTTAAATGACGAGAATTTAATTAACGTAGCTCTAGCTGCTAGCAGTAAAGACTTTGAAATGGCTACAGATTGCTTTTTGAGCTGGATTGCCAGACAAAAGACTGATGATGAGGGCAATGTACTGAAGATAGACCGCTTTGGCAACGTTCAAAAAACAACTGCAACTCAAAAGTTTATTAACGCGATTAATTACAAGTGGAAGCCCCACGGGTACGAGTCGGAAAGTGCATCGGAAAGCTTGCAGAATGCTAGTGCCTACAGTAATACCCCAGTTAGTGTTGTGCCATCCTACTTTGAACTTATAAAAGAAGCGCTATCTAGTGATGACGGTGATTTCATCAGGGCGGCGACAATGAAAATAGTTCCGATGTGCAATGAGAATGAAGAATTTTTTGGCTTTGACTTTGCAAAAAGGTGTTTTGAGGTTACGAGTAAGAACCCTAAATCTATACTGATTAATTCGGTTAAAAGCTTGGTCAGGCGATTTGGGGATAAGTGGGGAGTAGTTATAAATGATGAGGGTCAAGTAGTGGCAGTTCCAGCATAATCATTATCAAAACGTGGAGGCTGAAAAGCTCGCGCATCTCTTAGTTCGCGCTCTAGTCGTGCGTGCGTATATCCGTTGCGTATCCTTTTTAAACCCATCCGTGAAACGGACACAAACTAAATATATTATTTAATTAATAATTTATTAAATATAAAGTAAATAAGAATATTTGTTTGCGTCCGTAAAAGGGATGACCCAATTTTTGCAGTCAACTTTGGTACGAATGGGGATGCCAGACTGGTGTGTGTTTTGATGACGCAACGGCAGCGTGGGACTTACCGCTTTCTGATGGGAAGAACTGCGGTGCTGATTTCAGCAACAGTACCATTTGACGACCACCATTCGCTTTATAATCTGGAAAACGGCTTCTTCAAAGTGTATTAGAGCTTAAGTACAAACATCTGACCATACCTGCTATGCCACCAGACTATTCAGGGCAAAATCTCCGAGGGCGCTCGTTCAAAGGTCAAAACCTTGAGGGAGCGGACTTTAGCCATAAAGATATAAGAGGTGCTGATTTTACTGGTGCTAATCTAACAAGTGCAAATTTCAGTCATGCTCAGGCTGGATTGCAAAGGAGGTGGGCTACTTTCTTAGTGGTTGTTTCGTGGGCGCTATTGGGTCTATCAGGAATTCTTTCAGCTTTTGCTGGAGTAATGGTTGCGTCGTTAGTATTTAACACGCAAGGAAATACTCAAATTGCAGGCTGGATTGTTGTAATTATATTAGTCGTCTTCTTTTTCG
>CAZZYE010000311.1:6888-8017 GCA_964658145.1 uncultured Stigonema sp. | reverse complement strand
ACTCCCCACTCCCCACTCCCCATTAATCCTTTAAATGACTCTCTCCAAGTTGCCAAGAAGTTAGAAGAGGTAGTCATAAAATCTCCTGACGTCGCAACAGTATTTACTATCGTGGGTTCTCGCGAAGGTGAGCCAAACAAAGGCAAGCTTTATGTAAAGCTAAAGAATGACCGTAAAATTAAGACATCGGAACTACAAGACAGACTACGCTCCGCTTTGCCAACTCTAGCTGGTGTTACCACCAGTGTTGAAGATATTCAATTCGTCAATGATTCCGGCGGTCAAAAACCTCTCCAAATTGCCTTACAAGGAAATGACCTCAAAGCTTTGAGCAAAGCAGCAAATGCAATCAAAGCTAGGCTGACGAAAATGCCAGGATTCGCTGATGTGACAGTTACAGGTGTAGCCACTGCACAAGAAACAGTTGTGGAGATTGAGCGTCATAATAATCAGCGGGTAGCCTATATCAGCGCTAACCTTGGCAAGGATATATCCTTGGGTGATGCTACTGATAAATTGATCGCTGAAGCCAAGGCAGTTCTGCCTCCTGGCGTTTCCTTGGATCTAGGAGGAGACTCAGCTCGTAGTAGCGATGTTTTCAGCAGTTTCGGCACGACTCTGTGTTTATCAGCATTATGCATTATTGCAGTATTGATTGGACTATTTAAAAGCTGGGTAGATCCGCTGGTAATTGGCATATCTTTGCCCTTGGCACTGGTAGGGGCGATGTTGGCGCTGCTTGTGACTAAGAGTGACTTTGGCATGATATCGCTGATCGGCTTTGTCTTTTTGCTGGGATTGAGCAATAAAAATGCCATCTTGATTGTGGATTACATTAATCGCCTACGCAAATCTGGTTTAAGCCGTACAGAAGCTATTCTGAAAGCGGCACCAGTGCGACTTAGACCAATCATGATGACGACTGCCGCCACTATCTTAGGGATGGTGCCGATCGCCTTAGGTTTAGGGGCAGGTTCCGAGTTGCGATCGCCTATGGCTGTAGCCATTGCTGGTGGATTGGTTAGTTCCACTGTCCTGAGCTTAATCGTTGTGCCAGTAGTCTACACCCTTATGGATGATTTATTTTCCCGCAAGCGATTTTAATCGAGAATTAAAAATTAAAAATTAA
>CAZZYE010000311.1:0-6878 GCA_964658145.1 uncultured Stigonema sp. | reverse complement strand
ATTTTTAATTTTGCATTTTTAATTTTTAATTTAATTCCCTACTCCCTTTTCAGATGAATCCAAAATCCAAAAAAGTTTTTGTTACAGGTGGTACGGGTTTTATCGGCGCTAACTTAGTGCAATTACTTGTGCAAGAAGGATACGCCGTAAAAGCGCTAGTACGTTCCAGCAGTAGACTTGACAACTTGCACCCCTTAGAGGTAGAAATCGTCAAAGGTGACCTGAACGATCCAGATTTATGGCAACAGATGGTGGGTTGTCAGTATCTATTTCATGTAGCTGCTCATTATTCCCTTTGGCAAAAAGACCGGGAGGCGCTTTACCATCACAATGTGCTAGGTACGCGTAATGTGTTGGTAGCTGCGAGGAACGCGGGTATTGAGCGCACTGTATACACCAGTTCGGTGGCGGCTATTGGGGTGGGTGCAGCAGGTATGGTCGTTAATGAAACTTATCAAAGTCCTTTAGAGGCACTTGTTGGTCACTACAAGAAGTCTAAGTTTTTGGCTGAACAAGAAGCTATGCAAGCTGCTGGTGCGGGTCAGGAGGTGGTTGTGGTCAATCCTAGCAGCCCAATTGGTCCAAAGGATATCAAACCTACCCCTACAGGGGATATTATCTTGCGGTTTTTGCGCCGACAAATGCCCGTTTATCTGGATACTGGGCTGAACTTCATTGATGTGCGTGATGTGGCGTGGGGGCATTTACTGGCTTTGCATCGGGGAAAGTCGGGCGATCGCTACATATTAGGTCATCAAAACCTGACACTCAAAGAACTGCTCGATCAACTCGCCCAAATTACAGGTCTAAACGCTCCCCAAATATCTGTACCAAGTTGGTTACCCCTAAGTGTGGCGTGGGTTGAGGAAAAGATTCTTGCACCGCTTGGTAAACCGCCTTCTGTTCCCCTAGATGGTGTCCGCATGGCTAAGCAACCAATGTATTATGATGCATCTAAGGCAGTACGAGAGTTGGGTCTACCTCAGTCTCCCCTCTCGCTGGCACTCCGGGATGCTGTAGATTGGTTTGTTTCTCAGAAATATGTCCAATAGTAGGTGACTTTTTCACTCAATTTTGGGGAACATATGAGTTGGTAAATAATACTACGATATCATTAGATCTTTTGGAAACAACACAAAAAATCTTATTAGTGTGATAGAAATCCCCATTCTACACTACGTTATAGATGGGGAGGATGTCAAATATAACAGAGGAGTGAAAACAGCTATGGGAATTCATCTACAACAAGCTTTGGAAATTGGGAAGTATTTAGTGACTCAGCGTCTTTTAGGGCGTAAACGCTTCCCCCTAATCTTGATGTTGGAACCGCTTTTCCGATGCAATCTAGCCTGTTCTGGTTGCGGCAAAATTCAGCACCCAAAAGAAGTGCTTGTACAAAATCTCACTCCTGAACAGTGCTTTGCAGCAGCAGAAGAGTGCGGTGCGCCTGTCGTCTCTATTCCTGGAGGAGAACCTCTACTGCATCCCCAAATTGATGAAATTGTGCGGGGATTGGTTGAGCGCAAAAAGTTTATTTATTTATGTACCAATGGCTTGTTGTTAGAAAAGAGTCTGGATAAATTTCAACCTTCTCCTTACCTGACTTTTAATGTGCATCTCGATGGGTGGCGAGAATGGCACGATCGCTGTGTTGATCGTAAGGGTGTTTTTGATATTGCCGTTCAAGCGATTCGCGCTGCCAAAGCCAAAGGTTTTCGTGTTGTTACTAACAGCACGATTTTCGAGGGTGTCGATGCCCAAAAAATGCAGGAGTTTTTTGACTTCGTTGGCACACTCAATATTGATGGCATGACGATTTCTCCTGGTTACAGCTATGAATGGGCACCAGATCAGGAGCGTTTTCTCAAGCGCGAACAGACACGCGCCCTTTTCCGACAACTCCTTGCACCCATGAAAGCTGGCAAAAAAAATTGGAACTTCAGCCACAGTCCCCTATTTTTAGATTTTCTTACGGGTGAGAAGGATTACGAATGTACACCTTGGGGTAGCCCTAGTTACAGCGTTCTCGGTTGGCAAAAACCTTGCTATCTGCTCAATGAAGGTCATTACGCTACCTTCAAGGAACTTTTGGAACAAACCGATTGGAGTCAATACGGTCATACAAGTGGTAACCCCAAATGTACAGATTGCATGGTTCACTGCGGCTATGAACCA
Source organism: uncultured Stigonema sp. (assembly GCA_964658145.1). Taxonomy (GTDB): domain Bacteria; phylum Cyanobacteriota; class Cyanobacteriia; order Cyanobacteriales; family Nostocaceae; genus Stigonema. The sequence goes on along the minus strand of CAZZYE010000311.1, from coordinate 4,703 downwards.
ACTGCAGCAATGGATGCAATGCAACCGCAAAACGTCGCTCGTTCTATTGGTAGCGTGTTAGGGATGGCTAGATAAAACTGACCGACTTCGTCTTGGTGTTAGGACTGAACGGTAGGAATTTCACATGTGTAGAGACGTTGCACTGCAACGTCTCTACAAAGGTTGATGCTAACGAATTAGCTTGGCACCAACTTTCCTTCTCTTGTCAACCGCAATCGCCGCCCGCGCCACTCAATTGTGCTCCCAAAGAAGCTATAGCACCAAATTGCAAAGCTGATGAAATCCCGTAAAGGGATCAGCCAGAGAAACTTTTTAGCTACTGGATCGTTAAGAATCTTAACACCAACTACCCAGCCCATAACTAATCGCGTCGTCCAAGCGATCGCTAGCCCAGCCCAGCCCAGCATTGATCCTCTAGTTGCAATAAGTAGTAGCAAGCTGGTAACTGTACCATAGGTAAAAATCAGTCCTAGATAACCCCAAGGACGAGAAACGCGAATACAACGCGCCCAGCGGATTTGATGCTTAATTGCATCAGCTACAGTGTTCTTGTCTAATACATGATCAACGACATAGTCGGAAAGTACAACTTTGTAGCCTGCTTGGGCTGGTAGGTAACCAAGTTGGAAGTCGTCTGCTAGATAATCAGCGATCGCCTCAAATCCACCGATCGCATTCAGCACTTCTTTACGGATGACAATGGTTGAACCAAAAGCAAACTTGATCGAACCCAGTTGTTTGCTAACTAAAACACCTGCATGGAAATCTGTAGCCGTCGCGATCGCCTCTAAAGTTGTTACCCATCCGTGTCCTAAGGAACGATACAGACAGGTGACAACACCGACACTCTGGTCATGCAATGGCTGGACAACTCGTTGCAAGTAATCGCATCCAACTCGGATATCGCTATCAGCAATTACCAAGATGTCATACTTAGCAACAGTTGTGGCATTCTCTAGATTACTGACTTTGAAGTTTGTACCAATAGTGCGATCGTTGACTACTAACTGAATATCCAATTTGGGAAAGTTTTGGATAATCTGCTTGACGACTGCGATCCCAGCGTCTTGCGGGTCGCGGACACTAAAGATTATTTGGTAATCTGGGTAGTCTTGTCGGCAAAAGGAAGCCAAGTTTTCGTAGGCATCGCGATCTAGCCCACAAATTGGTTTGAGGATGGTAATGGGTGGGTGGAAATTGGGATCTATAGGATAGGGACGAGTATGAGCGATCGCTGCATAAATTCCATAGCAGTAAAATAAGACCGCCGATAGGCAAAGGATTAATAGTAGAAAATCAATGATATTTAAATTCAAGGTTGTTCAAGAAAAAGTACCTATTTCAAGAATGTTCCAACGGCAGGGATAGTACTACCACTCGTATCGATGTGCGAACCATCAGGATAGTAAAAAGTAGTATAACCGTTGCCATGATTGATAGTTACGGCTGGGGGAACAATCTGACCGTTGGGTGTCTGGACAGTGCCATTAGTATACACTTGCGAACCTGAAGGATAAGTAACATTCCCGCTAATGTTAGGAATGTTAGGTATGCCGCTACCTGATGGTTGCAACACTCTAAAACTGGGTATAGTGATTTGGTTTTGGGTTTGTGAATAGGCTGGGAACTCGATGAAAGAATTAACGGACAAAACTCCTATCAAGTTCGCTACTATTTTGAGCAACCAGATACGATGCACAAGCTGTTTGGACATGATGATTAACAATACTCCCTATTTATCATCCTAGAAGTTATTAACACAGCGAGCCATGTAAACTATAAAGATTTTATGAAGTATTCCAATATACACTTACCTACTAACTAAGCGTGATATAGTCTCGTTAGCAGCCAAAAATTTTAGACAAATTACTTGAAATTTTGCGTGATTTGTGCATCAGGGAGTTGATGTGCTGCTTAATGCAAAGTAGGAGCGAACAGCCGTTCGCCCCTACCAGCGCACTGCTTGTTTTTATTTACAGCTATTTTTTGTTTATTGAACCACAGATTGCCGTAGGGGCGCGGTTTCCGCGCCCTTACAATGTGGTATATTTACCTAAAAATAGTTGTAACTGAATAACAACGAGTTGTCGATACTTACTTTTTGAGGAGTACTTCTTTCATGAGAAATTTCTTGCTCAAGGCGGCTGCACTTGCGGTAACCACTACTTCTGTTTTGGCTACAATGGCAGCTTCCATAAATCCGGCACAAGCGATTGACTGGAATTTTAACTGGAAAGGAGACAATGGGTACTCTGCAACTGGCGCTTTTAGCTACGACGAAACTACAGCGCCGCAATTGATTTCAGAATCTGGTGCAGGACCGACTAAGTTCTTGCAGTCACTCTCAGTTTCCTTCTTCGATCCAGCACAGAACTTGCTTGAAAGTGGAAGCGCAATCGTGAATGGTGTCTCTAGTGACAGATTTCTCCGACTTGACTTTGACACCCAATCTAAAAACATCAGCGTACTAGACACTGATATTGGCGGAACCGATTACCAATACTTTCTCACCAATCTTCGGACTCCTAGTGGAGAAGTTGTCGGTCCTAGTGTCACTACCTTCAATCTCTTCTATAGACCTAATGGTACTCCTTTGCTAGACTCCAGTTCTAGGGTTCAGGTTACACAAGCGCCTGAGCCAACAACGATCGTCGGTACTTTGGTAGCAGGCTGTCTGGGTATGGGATTGAGACGGAAGAAAACAGCTGCTAAAGTATAGAAACCTGCAGTATATTTTAGGGTTATGGGCAAAAATTGAGCCAATTATGAATAATGACCTTGTTCTTTTTCTTATAAGCGCCGGTATATTCGTCCTATACCTTGTCTTCTCGGCACTCACCGAGATGGGTACAAAGCTACCTTGGAAAAAGTAGCGGCTTATTTGCTCAAATTCTGCCAATCATAGTTGGCGTGTCATGTCTGACTTTATCTAACGAAAAACATAGCGCAACCTTAATTAAGGCGGCGCTATTTGTTTAATTAAATTTAGGGATATTAAATGTGTAGATGAATTCCCTGGTTGTCAATATTGTTGACCATATTTTAATTTTTTATACTGTACGATTGCGGGTCATTAAGTTCCACAAGAAGATGGCGACAATTGCACCTAAAACAGCTACTGCAATTCCAGGGATACTTAAATTTGCAGCTGCCAATCCCAACTGCCCTGTGCTAAAGAACATACCCAGACTGCCACCAACAAATGCACCGATTATTCCTAATACAATTGTTGCAATAACTCCACCGCCTTGATGACCGGGATAAATAGCTTTTGCAATCGCACCTGCAATCAACCCTAAAACTACCCAAGCAAGGATATTCATTGTTTTGCTTCCTTCAATTTTTTTTCGTCAGTAAATATAAAATATCAACTACGACTAAAACTTTTATCTATCACAGGAAATAATTAGAAAAGACTGAAGGCATAGTTGAGAGGCAGTGCTTTGAGGTATTCTATCTCTCTAATAGTTGATGGGTATTTCTTTGAGAATAGCTAAGTTGGAATTGATTAAAACTACCAAGCAATATTGCCACCCAGTTAAATACTAGGTGGCTTTTTTAACAATTGACGCTCCCATGGCAGCCTTTGCGTTTACGGCAATGCCTAAAAAGTTTGATTTCCTTTACATTTCTTCATATTTTGACTTTCATTCTCTATGCCTCTTTTGGAAAAAGGTTCAACAGGGGTTGAGTTTTTGCCTGAATCATCATTCGGATAGTGTCATGCATCTGATAGCGAGCTTGCCACCCTAACTTCTGACTAGCTTTGGTTGGATTTCCCGAACCTAATTGAATGTCAGTAGGTCGAAATAAACTTTCATCAACAATCAAGTGTTCTCGCCAATCTAAATTAAGTTCAGCAAAAGCAGTTACTACAAAGTCTTCTAGTTTGTGAGAAACACCTGTCGCAATCACATAATCATCTGGTTGATTTTGTTGCAGCATTAAATACATTGCTTCAACATATTCTGGTGCCCAACCCCAGTCACGCTGGATTGACATATTGCCTAAAAACAGCTTTTCTTGACTACCAGCAGCAATCCGACAGGCAGTAGAGACAATTTTTTGCGTAACAAAACGCTCTGGTCGCAAAGGAGACTCATGATTAAACAAGATGCCAGAGCAGGCAAATAAACCATAAGCCTCCCGGTAGTTAGCTACTTGCCAAAAAGCAGTTGCCTTAGCTACACCATATGGGCTGCGAGGACGAAATGGAGTCGTTTCATCGGCAGTATCTTCACCCAGATCACCAAAGCATTCACTAGAACCAGCGTTGTAAAGTTTGATAGGTTTACCTAAAAAACGAATGGCTTCTAACAAATTTAAGGTACCTGTTGCAACGCTTTCCAACGTTTCCACTGGTTGCTCAAAAGATAGACCTACTGAACTTTGTCCTGCTAAGTTGTAAACTTCATCTGGATCAATCTTGGTAAGTATCTGCAACACACTACGAAAGTCAGTCAGAGCCATTGACTCTAGCTTCACCTGCTCTCGAATACCCAAACACATTAGATTCTGGAAAGACGAAATCTGAGCATCTCGTGAAGTACCACAAACACTGTAGTCTTTACTGAGAAGCAGTTGCGCTAAATAAGCTCCATCTTGACCTGATATTCCACAAATCAATGCTTTTTTCATCAATTTTTGCTACTTACTATTCACTTTAGGGAAAATTGATGCATGGTAATTGCTAATTGCTAATT
>CAZZYE010000310.1:0-8026 GCA_964658145.1 uncultured Stigonema sp. | reverse complement strand
AGTTTGTGGAATTCTCTGACCTAAGCCTAAGTATAAAAATTAAAAATTCTTGTATTCCCTCTTCTTTTGGTCAATTGCCCCTAATTAAAATGGATATTTTAATTGTTGAGGATGAAGCTGAAATTGCTCAGTTAATCCAACTTACTTTAGAAAAAGAAGGATTTTCCTGTCGTATTAGTCGTGATGGTGTGCGCGCCTTGCAGATGTTTCAGGAGCAACCACCAGATTTAATTATCCTAGACTTAATGATTCCTGGTTTGGATGGACTGGAAGTTTGTGCAAGAATTCGTCAAAAACCAGGTGCAAAAGACCCGTATATTTTGATGCTTACGGCTAAGGGCGAGGAAATTGATCGCGTTATTGGCTTGTCTACTGGTGCTGATGATTATATGGCTAAACCTTTTAGCCCCAGAGAATTGGTGGCGCGGGTGCGAGCGCTACTGCGGCGTAGCCTTCGCCAAGGAGGACAACATCAGATCTATCGAACTCAACACTTTATCGTAGATTTAGAGCAGCGCACTATCAGTCGCAAGCTTGATTCTCAGCAACCAGAAATGCTGGAGTTAACAACCCTAGAATTTAACTTATTAAGCACCTTTGTGAGCAATCCTGGTCGAGTTTGGAACCGTACTCAGCTAATCGACAAACTTTGGGGCGATAACTTTTTTGGTGATGAACGGGTGGTGGATACTCATGTAGCGCGGTTGCGGAAAAAAGTTGAACCTGACCCGGCTAATCCCGCTTTTGTTAAAACTGTTGTTGGAGTCGGTTACAAGTTTGAAGACCTACCTGTTGCGTAAAGACGATGAAGATCAACTGGCGTTGGACCAAATCTTGGTCTTTGGCATCGCGCCTATTTTTCTCTCACTTCGTAGTTATGATAGTGGGGGTAATGAGTCTTGTGACGATCAGCAAAATCTCTTCTCCCCGCTTTTTTATCTTGCACTTGCAACGACTAGAAAATGAGGGGTTGGATTTAATTGATGTCCAGACTGATTTGATTGAAGGATTTGAAACTGCTTGGAGGCGAAGCACTTTCTGGTCAGTCTTAGTAGGTGCAACGGCTGCGGGTGGTTTGAGTTACTGGGTGTCGGTGCGGATAGTACAGCAGTTGAAGGAGATGGAGCAGATTACTCAAAAGTTTGCTGCAGGTGAACTTAATGCGCGACTACCTAAAAGTGATATTCCAGAATTGAATCGGCTGGGTGTCAGTTTCAATAGTATGGCAGCTTCTTTACAAGGGGTGGAAGCACGGCGACGGGAACTGATTGGAGACATGACCCATGAGTTACGGACACCGTTAACTGTTGTGCGCGGTTACTTAGAAGAACTTGCTGATGGAGAAATTGAACCGTCTGCTGAGATTTATCAGCAGCTAGCAAAAGAAACTAAACGCTTAGAACGGTTGGTCAACGATTTGCAAGAACTGTCGAAAGCAGAAGCAGGTTATTTGCCGATTAAGACACAGAAAGTTCAGTTGCGTCCTTTATTAGAGTCATTAGTACAGAAGTTTACCGACCAACTGCTAGAAGATGGTCCAGTTCTACTCCTGATTTGTCCACAGCAACTCCCACTCGTGTTAGCGGATATTGATCGTACAGAACAAGTGCTCGTCAACTTGGTAGGCAATGCAATGCGTTATACCTCCAAAGGCTCGATTACTATCCGTGCTTGGACTGAATTCAGTAAGCTCTGGGTTGCAGTTATTGATACAGGTATGGGGATTGCGGTAGAAGATTTACCTCACGTGTTTGAGCGCTTCTGGCGAGCTGACAAATCAAGAGATCGCCATTCCGGAGGAACTGGCATTGGTTTAACTATCTCGCGCCGTTTGGTTGAACTACAAGGCGGACAAATTGAGGTCGAAAGTGTGCAAGGTAGTGGTAGCACGTTTCGTTTTTTTCTACCTTTAGCTTAAGTTCAGTTAATCCCAATAAGGTTCAGTTAGAAGCGTCACTCCCTGAAGATCCCCCCAACCCCCCTTAAAAAGTTCTGCTATTTCCCCCCTTTTTAAGGGGAGCCAGCGCGCATGAGGAGGGTTTCCCTCCGTAGGCGACTGGCGTGGGCTAGGGGGGATCAAAGCCTTAACTGAAAGGTATTGAGTTATATCCTCTACAAGCAATTAACATAAAGCGGTCTACCTGTTTCCGCACAAAATATATTAAGTTATAATTTATACTGAGTACTATACTAGGATCGAGATAGGAGCGAACAGATAACATAACTTTTAGTCTGCTTATTGTTAGTTAAATTTAGGTGTAAGTACTGATTGGCGTGTCTTGGGAGTTATATTAACATTTATCTTGTAATAACTAATCATAGGCATAGAGTTTAAAGTATAGTTAACCCCAATAAAAATTTCTAATAACTCAATGCAAGTAATTATTACTGGACTTAAATAGCTTAAGGAGTACCGACAGTGAGCAAGTTTGAATTGCCTATGGTTGTTAGTTACGCGCTAATAACTTGCTATTTCTTTAGTAATTGGTTAAGATTTTGCCTCCGCCATCCCAGCTCTTCTCTAGAAGATAAATTTTTATCTTTTGTGATGTTCTTGATGACAACTATCTTATGGCCCCTGCTGATCCCTATGTCTTGTGTAGAAATTTATAAAACACGAAAATTTGAGTTCAGTACTATCGTTCCTGTTATCGTGACAGTTTTTGCGTTTAGTCTTGCATTTTATATGAGTTAATTGCATTCTGTATAAGCGCACAATGTTTGCGGTCTTATTCAATATTAATTTTCTCCTAACCCAAACAAAATAGGGACGGACAATATGACCATCCCATAAATAAATTCTATATATAGCAGTCCTATTTAATTTATGGACAAGGAGGATAGGGGAGAGGTGTTCGCGACTCCTGCAGGGATTGCTATAAATAGTAATAGATTTATTGCACTACTTCAGCTGCTGGAAAAGCACCAGGTCGTACTGCTAAGTTGAGGTTTTGTCCATTGCGATGCAAATCAATCCGCAAATCTCCACCGAGTTGGCTATTTTCTACTACGTTTTGTACAGATCTTGCGTCTGCCACTGATTGACCGTTGAGCTTTTCAATGACATCACCAGCACGTATTCCTGCTTTAGCTGCAGGTGAATTGGGCATGACTTTAAGAACTAAGACGCCGTGGTCTTCATTGACACTTACACCGCTGTTAGGGTCTGAGTTGAGGCTTTGCTTGATCTCAGGCGTCAACCCCACCATCTGAATTCCCAAATAAGGATGTTGTACTTTGCCTGTAGCTATCAGTTGACTAGAAATGCGTTGCGCAGTGTTGATCGGAATGGCAAAGCCCAATCCTTGCGCCCCCTGAATGATAGCTGTATTCATGCCGATCACTTGACCTCGAGCATTCAGCAGGGGTCCGCCGGAGTTACCAGGATTAATCGCCGCGTCTGTTTGAATATACTCTACTCGCCGATCGGGAGAACCAATCTGATTACTAGTGCGCCCGGTAGCACTAACGATGCCAGTGGTAACGGTATTATCTAAACCAAGGGGGTTGCCGATCGCGATCGCCCATTGTCCTGGCTCTAGCTTTTCTGAGTTACCCAATGCCACTGTTGGCAAACTGTTCGCCTCAATCTTGACAACAGCAACATCTGTTAGGTCATCTTTACCCAGCACCTTACCTACATAGCTGCGCCCATCCTTCAGTTTTACTGTCACTGTATCCGCACCATCAACGACGTGGGCGTTGGTGAGAATGCGACCATCCTTACTGATGATGAAGCCTGAACCAGTACCTCGTTCCACTCGGTTTTGGTTTGGTATTGGCACTGCAGATCCAAAGAATTGGCGGAAAACCGGGTCGTTGAATTGCTCCGGTACTCGAGTTTTGACTGTTCGCGAAGAATCAATCCGCACCACAGCAGGTCCAACCTGTTTCACTATCTCTGTGACAAAGTTAGGATCGGTGGCAGCTGTTATGGGGGGTGCGGCATCGACTGGACCAACTGCCAGGTTAGATGCATTATTAGAAACCTGCTGGTAGTGGGAACCTAAATATCCGCCGACAAATGTCATCCCAGATCCCAGCAGCACTAGCGATAGATTAAAAGCTGCTTTTTGCCAAGGCGCAGCATTGCGAGATTTAGGGGCAGAAGTGTTCAAGGGGATTTTATTGTATTGTCCTGACTCGTTATCGTCATCACGTGGTATCTTATACATTTGCTTTCTGTAGGGATTTCAAGATAATATATTTCTAATTTAGAAATTCTTTGTGACAATCTTGTTACGAAAGTATTAAGCTATTGTGAAGAGTCTGTTTATTTAAACTCATTCCACCCCGCGCATGGGGCATGGGGCATGCCCCATGCCCTTAAACGCGATTAACGATCACACTGCAGAGATGCCTTGTAATCCACGTGACCGTCTCCTGTAGTCACAACCCAGCAAGTACCTCCTGCTTCAGTAGGCACGGAGCGACTGATGGGATTTAGCGAACCATTGCCTGCACTTGCCCCCGTATAGGCGCACTGGCTCCTCCTTGCAACTTCTCTCCGCCTCATGCGCACGCTCACTCACCAGTCGCCGTAGCTGAGGAAGCCCGACACAGAGCGCTGGCTCCCCTTCTTAAGGGGGGCTTTTTCCCGATCGCCTTCAAAACTACCCGGGTAGTTTTATTGGGTAAAGGCAAATAAACAAAAAAGTAAAAAATTTGACAATTCAATCTTTGTAAGTTACAAATATGCTCAGTATATATATCTTTGTTGTGCCAACCGTTGTTAATCCTGCTTCCAAAGAAAACAGCATTGTGTTTTTAGGAACTAAGGTAACACTGACGCGGACATTTGCCCAATAGGAGAGCCATCATGAACTGCAAAAGGGATGGGTATTCGAGAGCGAGTTCTGTAAAATCCCTTTGCCGTGAAACCGAACACTTACTTTAAGAAACAAAGTTACTTACATGCGTATATGGAAAGTCGCAGCTTGTACTTTAGCTGCTTTCGCCTCTGGTGACTTGGGTCACGGCGTTTGTGCCTCTGTCAGCAAAACTGCTACATCTGTACCAAGAAATCCGGGACACAGGCTCGAAACTCTTGCGATCGCTACCCCTTTTCAAACTGACACTATCTCTGAATCTGAGTACTTACTAGGAACTGAAGCTCGTCACTTAAGCGGGAGCTTGGATTCCTTATTGACAGACAGCAGAGGAACACAAGAACAGAAGAATATAGGAACACAGACACTAAAGACACCTCAAGTGGCTCAACAAACGATGCTCTCAGACATCCAAGGTAATTGGGCACAAAGTTTCATCGAACTTTTGACGAACCGGGGGATTATTCAAGGATTTCCGGATGGCACTTTCCGTCCTGACGAGCCAGTCACACGCGCTCAGTTCGCCGCCATGATCCAGAAAGCTTTCCAAAAAGCTCCGATCCGCAATGCTGTTCAATTTGTGGACACGCCTGCCTATTATTGGGGTAACGACGCAATTCAAGCAGCTTACAAAATGGGTTTTCTAGAGGGATATCCGGGCAATGTCTTCAAGCCTGACCAAAATATCCCTCGCGTTCAGGCATTGGTTTCTCTGGTCGATGGTCTGAATCTTTCTACAAACAAGACAACGCCAACGGTTTTAAATACCTATTTTCAGGATGCCTCTCAAATTCCTGACTATGCTCGTGAACAGGTCACTGCGGCTTTACAAAACCGCCTAGTTGTCAATCATCCCAATGTTCAGGTTCTAAATCCGAATCAGGTCGCAACACGGGCAGAGGTGGCGGCATTTATCTATCAAGCCTTGGTCAAAGCCGGAACGACGCCGGAACTAACGACCTCTGACACTGCAACTCAATATGTCGTAGACTCCAAGCCACCACAAAACACAGTGGGCAAGATAGCTCAAATTGAAGACTTGCGGCAACGTTTTCTCCTCCCATCAATATCCTCAAGCAAACTGAGGGCAGTTATAGGAGTTGTTGGTGTACCAGGCTCATCTGTTGCTAGCCCTACTGCTTTCGGTGCGCAGTTCGGCGATGTTTTCCTCGGAGCTACTTATCAAGCAAGGGCGCGCTTTACTGATAGAGATGATGGTGGAGCGGTGTTCGGGTTTGGTCTGGGAGAACGGCAAATAGTAGGTTTAGAAGTCGCTGTTTCTTCTTTTTCCACTATTCGGGAAGATTTTTTCACCAACGGTGGTATTAGCTTCAAGCTTCACCATTTGTTCCCTCATGACTTGGCGATCGCAGCTGGGGTAGAGAATGCTGCTACGTTCGGTTCTCCGGATGGGGGAAGTAGTGTTTATGGGGTTGCCAGTAAAGTCTTTCAACTGAGAAACGATGTTAGCAAACCCTTTAGCACTGTCGCTGTGTCCCTAGGTTTGGGGGGGGGTCGTTTTCGCTCAGAACACGATGTTCAAAAAGGCATAGACTCTGTCAATGTGTTTGGCAGTGTGGGGTTAAGATTAGTTGAACCGATATCGCTAATTGCAGACTGGACTGGTCAAGATTTGACAATAGGTACTTCTATTGTTCCCTTCCGAAATATTCCGATTGTTGTTACCCCTGCTGTTGCTGATGTTACCGGCAATGCTGGTGATGGTGCTAGATTTATTCTAGGTGTTGGTTTTGGCTACTCTTTCTAAATCCTTTGGATAAACACAATGATTAATATTAAACATTTTCCATTTCATCTGATTCTGAGCTTTACTTTTGGCTCGGCTTTCATACTTTGCCAAGCATCGCTGCCAGCTCAAGCCCAAAAGGGCAACCAGTCAGATGTGACTGGTGCGAGCGTTACAACTAGTGACATTGCAGGTGGTACTTTTGCCCCCTCCCCAGCCGGGGGAAGGGGTCAAGTAGCATTTACCAGATCTACCGACCAAGCTATTGTCAATCAAGCCGCTGTTAAAGTATTAAATCGGCTGATTACAATCACCTTAACTTCAGCAGTAGATAACCCTATCCCCTCAGGAACACAGCAGAATTTACTAAGTGTTCTGACAGCATCAAGATCTGTGCAGGTGAATGCAAGGCAAATTACGAACACATTAAGTAGTGTGCAGGGTGGTCCAACAGTCAACCAAGCTCAGCAATTAGTGAATAGCTTGCAAGGTTTGCTGAAAACTAATTCAGCATCGCGAAGACAAGTTAGTAATGTGAAAGTCAATCCAACTCAATTAGTGGCAGCAGTGAAAGCTTATAATAATTTAATTAATGCTAGCTCTGCACAGTTTCTAAATAATCCGCCACCTGAACTACTAGCTATTCGAGCAGTACTGTCGCAATTGATTAATAATTTATCCTGATTGGCGAGCGGTTAAATATTGGGAGCATCTCACCTTTGCAAATATACCTGGCGATTAGAAATCGCGGCTATACAAACGAAGTCCGCCTACGCGGACTCTAGGAATTTGAAACCCACGGAGGTGGGTTTTGTCTGTATAGCCGCGAATTCCATTCGCCAGGGCAGGCGTGTTTTTACAAAAGTGAGATGCTCCCTAAATATTTCCTTCCTTTGGCGTCAGGATAGTGCTTTTTTGGGGCAATAGGTAAATTGCCCCAGAAATCAGCGTCAAAGCGACAGAAACCCAGAAAGCAATCAGGGAAGGTAGTTGCCATACTTCAGGTAAGGGAGCAATCAGGAGTGCGATCGCCACGATTTGACTGACGGTTTTGAGTTTGCCCCAAATATTTGCTCCTGTAATCGTAGTTTGACTGACACGCCAACCTGCGATCGTTAACTCCCGTCCTAAAATCAGAAATACGGACCAAGCAGGAACTTGTCCCAATTCAATTAAAGCCAGTAACGGCGCAAGAACTAGCAATTTATCAACCAATGGGTCAAGAAATTTACCTAATTCGCTTTCTAAGTTTAGTTTCCGGGCTAAATAGCCATCTAACCAATCAGTCAGCGCTGCCACAAGAAAAATTGCCAAACATACCCATCTCGCTTGGGTTGTAGGATTTTGTAACCCATAAAGCAGAAATGGTAACGCTAGAAGGCGAGAAAAAGTAATCCAGTTAGGTATAGTCATAGGATTGTTGGTTGTTAGTGGTTAGTTGGTGGTTGTT
>CAZZYE010000309.1:5298-8031 GCA_964658145.1 uncultured Stigonema sp. | reverse complement strand
TTAATTATTTTTGTCATTGTATCAAGAGAAAGTACCCCTTATAAACGTAAAAAGCGGGTAAGTGACAAAACCTGCACACTTATCTGCCATTGCTATGGAATAAGATTGTGAATCCGCCATCTGGTGCTTGAATTAATACCTGAGTGCGGTAAATTCGCTTGGAAAATTGATAAGTAGTACAGGGAACTACCAGTACAACGGACTGTATGCGTTAATGACGTCACGACTGACAATAATGACAACAGGAATTCCCCCTTGTTCAGAACCCTCAGTTGGTTCTAGACAAGGTAGAAAATGAAATAGCTCTGTCAAATGTAAAATTTGATATAGTCTGAAATCTAAATAGCTAATATAAATTATACTCAACTATAAAGCAATAGAGCAAGGGAAACTGTGTTGAAAGGATCGCACCTTTTGACCATAAAGGCAACAGAAATTCAGCCAAAGTTTTGTAACAAAACTATAAAAATAGAAGAGCAATTTAGCCATGAGCAATGGTAAAAACAATAGCCATAGCGACTTGCCTTTCGAGGAGTTGAACGACACCCCGAAGGCGAGTAGGACTAGGGAAAATCGTTCTACTCCCCCCTTTATCCAGACGCTATCAAGGCTTCTACAAGTAACACAAATTCTTGCCACCTTGACAGCAAGGATGCTAAGTGGACTCACTGCGATCGCATCCAAATTATCTAGGAGCATGAAAACAGGCACGGTGATCGGCGCACTGGTGACGGTTGCAATTATCGCCGGACATAGTGTATCGGCGCAGGTGGTAGCTGCGCCGCCTCCGCTCTCGTCGGTAAAGGTTCCAATCCTCGAAGGTTGTCTCTGACAGTAATAACGTCACTGGCTCGCAGGGGGTCTTCAGGTCAGAATTCGTTGACGTCGTTCCTGGCAGTGACAAGGATAACTCGACGCCTTTGAAAGATGACGTCTTCAATGTGAATGGCACGAATGTACGCCGGGTGACACCCCGCAATACACCAACGGTGATCAACGCGGTGTTCAACTTTCGTAACTTTTGGGACGGACGCGCTCAGAACATTTTCAATGGGGTGAATCCCTTTGGGTTGAGAGACAAGAATGCTTTTGTTTTGAAAGCAACCAGCCAAAAGCGAGTGGAAGATGTGCGAGTCAGTCTCAATAATTCGGCTCTGGCTTCTCAAGCGGTAGGACCGCCCCTCAACGCCTTTGAAACCGCAGCTGAAAACACCACTATCATCACTCCAAATATCATTGTGCAGTCGGAAACAAACGACACAGTTAGCGTGTTGGACTCACAAGGTCAGACTGTTGAAAATAACCCTAATTCGGAGCTATCAACAAATGCTGACGAATCAAGCCAACAAGTAGCGTCAGATAGCAAGCCTTTGAAAAGGTTCGGCAGGAAGCTCGGTAAGAAGCTACTTTCCCTGAAGCCCCTTGCCAAGCAGATTGTGGCTGATGATGACAGCGTCTTAGGTTCTTTAAGCAACAGCAGCGCCAACTCGCCCAAACCAGGTCTGAAAAAGTCCTATGAAGAGCTGATCCAGGACGCCTTCCAGCCGGAGTGGTGGCAATCAAATATCATCATCCGAGTCGATCCAAAAACCGGCAATCGAACCTTCATCAGCAAGCCGAAGCGCTCCTTGACCACTAACGAATACACGCTCGCTGAGTACAACTTCTCGCTCTACTTTGGGCTGGCAGTTCAGGCGTATGAGTCAACATTGGTGTCTGCTAATACACCATTTGACGAGTTCTTAGCTGGGAACACTAACGCCCTGACTGCCGATCAGCAGGATGGGTGGAACATTTTCCGGGACTTCAGCAAGGGTGGGTGCATTGGCTGTCATGGTGGATCGGAATTGACCACCGCTTCAGTGAGCAACGTAGCTCAAGGCGGACGAATCGGACGTGTGCCTGTTGGTCAGAACCCAGCCCAAGACACTGGCTTCTTCAGCATTGGTGTCAGACCCGCCTCCGACGACCTCGGTTTGGGTGGTAATGACGGTTTGTTTGGTAATGGTCAAGGCAATCCGCTCTCCGAGGCACGGTTGGCTCAGCAGGGGAAATTTAAGGATCTCCTCGGTGAAAACCCCCCTACCCTCAATCCACCGCTTAGCCCTAGTGAAACCGTGATTGCGGACGGGGCTTTCAAGGCACCTGGACTCCGCAATGTAGAACTCACTGCTCCCTACTTCCACAATGGTGGTCAGTTGACCCTGGAGCAAGTGGTTGATTTTTACAGTCGGGGCGGGGATTTTGCGGGGATTTTGCCAGTGCTGAACCTGAAACCAGAGGAAAAACAGGATCTGGTTGCCTTTTTGAAAGGGCTGACTGATGAGCGAGTCCGCTATCAAAAAGCTCCCTTCGACCACCCACAACTGTTCGTTCCTAACGGACATCCAGGAAACCAGAACTACGTCATCAACGACCCCAATGTCCAAGCGGACGGCGTCCAGCAAGCGACGGATGAGCTGCTGGAAATCCCACCTGTCGGTCGTAACGGTGGCAATCCTCTGCCCAACTTCCTTGCAACTTCACGATAGGGGTCAGCCCCTTCGGGTTCGTCAAAAGTCAAAATAATTCGTAATTTATAATTCGTAATTCGTAATTATTTAGGGAGCCTCCAGATTGCCGTTCGCAAGAAACAAGGAAAAAATTTGTTTTTTTCCATTAATAAATCGCGCTGCGAGCGCGAAGCGAGTTCGTCTATTCGCAAGTACCTTTAATTACGAATTACGAATTACG
>CAZZYE010000309.1:0-5288 GCA_964658145.1 uncultured Stigonema sp. | reverse complement strand
CACTCCCATACTTTAGATTGACCTTGAATCGTGTTAATTGATGAAAAGCCTGGTTTTCCAGGCTTTTTCAATGGAAAACTTTGCGGGCAAAGAAGGTGCGTTACACTTCGTTAACGCACCCTACCGGGCATATGCCGAGAGCCTCCGGATTTTATCCGAGGGGCGATCGCTTTAGCTGCATTAAAACAGGATTCCGCAGCCAAGGGAAGAGAGGTTGTTTCAACTGCTCTGATTAGCAAAATGTTACCACAGTAAAACTTAGATATTTGTTGCTAGCGATACTGTAATATAAAAATTTATCAGAGAAAGTACTGTTGTTGCTTTTTTGATCGATACTCATGCAGAATCGCCGCAAGTTTCTGAACCATTGTGCTGCAACTGCTGCAACTTTAGCTTTAGCTTCGACATCAAAATCTGGGATGACAGCAGAGAGTAAGTCTCTCAAAGGAGCAAGGCTACATCGTGGTGCTGGCGTTGGGTTGATTAGTCCTGCAAGTGCAACATTTCTGCGTGAAGAAGTGGATGTTGTTGTTGATGCTGTTCGCGGACTAGGACTGGTTCCTTATCTTGCTCCACATTTGCGCGATCGCTACGGTTATTTAGGGGGAAAAGATGCTGAACGGGCTGCCGACATCAACCATTTTTTTGCTGACCCAAAGATTACAGCTTTGCTACCCATTCGCGGAGGGTGGGGATGTAGCCGGATTCTGCCTTATTTAGATTACCAACTCATCCGCCAAAATCCTAAAATTATTGTGGGCTTTAGCGACTTGACTGCGTTAATTCTGGGAATTCACGCCCAAACTGGTCTGGTCACTTTTCATGGTCCCAATGGCTTGACCTCCTGGCTACCTGACCAAACGGACTGTTTCCGTCGCGTCTTGTTTGATGCCCAGATGGTAACTTTTCAGAATCAAAAAGACGGTGGTGATGTAAACCGCTTGATGCAGGTGAAGAACCGCATCCAGACTATCAATCCTGGTAAAGCGAGAGGTAGATTGATTGGTGGCAATCTTTCGGTGCTTTCTGGTATCGTCGGTTCTCCCTATGTGCCTAACTTAAAGGGTGCAATTCTGTTTGTTGAGGATACACATGAAAATATCTACCGTATTGACCGCTTGATGACTCATCTCAAGTTAGCTGGAGTGTTTAAGCAACTTGCAGGTTTTATTTTTGGGCAGTGTACTCAATGCTTACCAGATGCTGATTATGGGTCTTTGACCTTAGAAGAAGTCGTTTGGGATCACATTCAACCCTTAGGAATTCCCGCTTGGTCTGGTGCCCTGATTGGTCATATAGAAACGATATTGACTTTACCTATAGGGGCGGAGGTGGAAATTGATGCCAATTTGGGTAAGATTCAGATGCTGGAATCTGCTGTGACGTAAAAGCACCCACACTAACCGCAAAGCAGGTGCAGTGGGGGACTCCTGCCCGGTAAAGTTGAATTAGTCTCTTTGGCGATTTTCTCCAAAGTAGGGAGTACCATTAGCTTTAGTTCGTGTAGACGCGGAGCGGCTTGTCGTAAGACATCGCCCCCAACCGAAGGCAAAAGTTAGTTACTAATCTAACCTCCAATGGTTGCACGAGGAGATGGGAGGAGTTTTCGCGGTGATTGGCACACCAGCCCAACCTCCTAAATTCCGTGGAAAGTCTCCAGGAGCTAACGTAATCCTTTTGCTTGAGCATAACTATAGGGAGATCTAATATTCTTGAGAAAAAGATGGCATAGTACAGAATTGGCATTAGGGTTAACATAAAAGTATTGCATTCTACACAAGTCGTCATGATAAACTACAACACACCTACGATAAAGCTTTAAATAAAAGATGAAGCAACGACCGACACCAACAGTGGAGCAATTGACTGAGATGTTCAGGATATGTGCTTCTTTAACTGATATGTTGGTATCAATTCAGATGATTCGTGTAGACGAGCGAACTGGAGATTTAATAATTCTTGCAGGTGCTGAGATACAAGCTGCAATTAGCAAACAAGGAGAGGTTGACTACAGTGATTAAACCAGATTTTGAGCAAATGACAATTCAGCAGTTGCGTGAGTACGTGTTGCAACATCGCGATGACGATGATGCGCTTCATGCATTAGGACAACGTATTCATAAAGAGGGTAAACGGCTTAACTCGATTGAGGAACTTGAGCAGATGATCCAACACAAACGCGCCTCTGGCATACAACCATAACGAAATGCTATTAGCAGGTTAATTGTGCCGCGCTGTTTAACCTTCAAGACATGCCTCCCACAGTCCATCAGGTTCGCTGTCGTATACGTTTCTCAATCCTGCTTCTGCTAGTAACTCATATTCACTAACCTGACGGAGCTTGAGTGTTCCATCTGCTTCTAATATGTAAAAGTAGAGATTTTCATCTTTGATATCAAATTTTGCTTTAATTTCTTCAAACTTAGCAAGTTCCATCGTGACACCTCTCAATTTTTTTAACTGATTAGATTGCTGATTTTTTCTTCCTATATTTTACCCAAGAACGAGGTGAGAGCCGCGTGGCTTTTAGACATGGGGATGAAACCGTTTTGGTGTTTTAACAGCCGTAAATATTGTTATAATGAAAGTAAGCAAGTAGGAATAACCATCTACGCATTGAAACATTCTAGTACGGAGCAATCCCGGCAAGTAAGTCACTACTACAAAGTTTAGCAAGCCTATACCACTGCAAATAATGCGGCATTTTTGGGGGGTTGCTGACCCCCAAAAGATGCCTTGGCAGAATGTGGAGCGTACCTATCTGGCTGTGTGATGGACTCGGAAAGCGATTTTAAGTAAAAAGTAAGCACAATTGCAATACCTCTCGTATGGGTAGTTGTTAAGAGTGTGTAGAGGTTCATTGAATAAGCCTTTAAAGATTCGATAACGAATGCTTTAAGAATCCCCTAGCTTTAGACATGGGGAGTTTCAAAGATTCCACCTTTGAGTTAGCTAATTCTACAAAACAAAAAATCCCCCACCTTGCGGCGGGGGATTTTTTAATTACTTACAACCAGCTAATTCAGTTAACGACATTAACCGAACTTACCAGCAGTAGAGGCGATCAAGAACGCGGCGTAGGTGAGGACATAGCCAACAGTAAAGTGTGCTAGACCAACCACACGAGCTTGAACGATGGACAGAGCCACAGGCTTGTCTTTCCAGCGTACAAGGTTTGCCAGTGGTGTGCGCTCGTGCGCCCACACAAGAGTTTCAATTAACTCTTGCCAGTAACCTCTCCAAGAGATCAGGAACATGAAGCCGGTCGCCCAAACCAGGTGTCCGAAGAGGAACATCCAAGCCCAAACAGCCAGATTGTTCATACCATAGGGGTTATAGCCGTTGATCAACTGCGCCGAGTTTGCCCACAGGTAATCGCGGAACCAACCCATGAGGTATGTCGAAGACTCGTTGAACTGAGCGACGTTACCTTGCCAAATACCCAGATGCTTCCAGTGCCAGTAGAAGGTTACCCAACCCACAGTGTTGAGTGCCCAGAACGTAGCCAGGTAGAAGGAGTCCCAAGCGGAGATGTCGCAAGTACCGCCACGACCAGGACCGTCGCAAGGGAAGGCATAACCGAAGTCCTTTTTATCGGGCATCAGCTTGGTACCACGGGCATCCAAAGCACCCTTGACCAGGATGAGGACAGTGGTGTGAATCGCCAAAGCAAAGGCGTGGTGTACCAGGAAGTCGCCAGGACCGATGGTTAAGAACAGGGAGTTGGTACCACTGTTGATGGCATCTAGCCAACCTGGTAACCAAGCAGCGCCTGCGGTGGAAGCAACACTGTCAGGGTTAGACAGCAAGGTATCTAAGCCGTACAGTACTTTCCCGTGAGAAGCTTGAATGAACTGGGCAAATACCGGTTCAATCAAAATTTGCTTTTCAGGTGTACCGAAGGCAACCACAACGTCGTTGTGGACATACAAACCAAGGGTGTGGAAGCCCAAGAACAGCGACACCCAACTTAAGTGGGAGATAATCGCTTCTTTGTGCTTGAGCACACGGTCAAGAACGTTGCCCTTGTTTTGCTCGGGATCGTAGTCACGTACCCAGAAGATGGCAGCGTGAGCGAAAGCACCGAGCATCAGGAAAACAGCGATGTACTGGTGGTGAGTGTATAGCGCTGCTTGCGTTGTGTAGTCCTTAGCTATGAAAGCGTAAGGCGGCAACGCGTACATGTGCTGCGCTACCAAGGACAGTGCTGTACCTAACGCTGCCAGGTGTATGGACAACTGGAAGTGCAGAGAATTGTTATAGGTATCGTACAGTCCTTGGTGTGGCAGGTTGAACTGACCTTCAGTTTGGATGCCAAAGAAGTTCTTGGCATTGAGCATTTCTTTAATGCTGTGACCAATTCCGAAGTTCGTCCGATACTGGTGACCAGCAATAATGAAGATGACTGCGATCGCCAAGTGGTGGTGCGCCATATCGGTCAACCACAGTGACTCTGTCTGTGGATGGAAGCCACCCAAGAATGTCAGAATCGCAGTTCCGGCACCAGTAGAGGTGCCGAATATGTGGTTAGCAGTATCTGGGTTAGCAGCGTAAGCACCCCAGTTACCTGTGAAGAAAGCTGTTAAACCTTCTGGATGCGGTGGCGTGGTCAGGAAGTTCTCCCAACCCACATGCTGTCCGCGAGATTCGGGGATAGCAACGTGAACTAAGTGACCAGTCCAAGCCAAAGAACTTACCCCAAACAGACCTGCCAAGTGGTGGTTCAGGCGGGGTTCTGCGCTCTTAAACCATGCAAGGCTAGGACGGTACTTGGGTTGCAAGTGCAACCAACCAGCGAACAAGAACACTGCTGCCAATAACAGCAGGAACACTGCACCTTGGTACAGGTCACCGTTCGTGCGCATACCGATGGTGTACCACCAGTGGTACACACCTGAGTAGGCAATGTTTACTGGATTGCTTGCTCCACCTTGGGTGAATGCTTCGATTGCTGGTTTACCGAAGTGTGGATCCCAAATCGCATGGGCTATTGGGCGGATATGAAGAGGATCTTTAATCCACTGTTCAAAGTTACCTTGCCAGGCTACATGGAACAGGAGGCTCGATGCCCACAGGAAGATGATTGCCACATGACCGAAGTGTGTTGCGAAAATCTTTTGGTATAGATTTTCTTCTGTCATGCCATCGTGGCTTTCAAAGTCATTTCCCATAGCCATCGCATACCAGATCCGACGCGTCGTCGGGTCCTGTGCGAGGTCCTGGTTAAATTTTGGAAATTTTGTCGCCATAGCTGTTGATAAATCCTCTGACCTTGCAGAAGTTAGGAT
>CAZZYE010000308.1:0-8039 GCA_964658145.1 uncultured Stigonema sp. | reverse complement strand
GGAATAAGGGAGACAAGGGAGATAAGGGAGACAAATTAACCTCCTCATCCCCTTCTGGGATCGGTACTGAGTACACCTACATTCCCCCCCTACTGGCTGTGGGTGCGGTACACCATCACCTAATCCGCCTCGGACTGCGAATGAAAGCATCCCTAGTTGTCGAGACTGCCCAGTGTTGGAGTACCCATCACTTTGCTTGTCTGATTGGCTATGGTGCTGCTGCAGTTTGTCCTTATATGGCTTTGGAGACTGTAGACAATTGGTGGTTTGATCCCAAGACTCAACAGTTTATGGAACGGGGTAAAATTCCTGCTATCAGCATAGAGCAAGCTCGGAAAAACTATCGTCAGGCGGTTGAGTTCGGTTTGTTAAAGATTCTCTCGAAAATGGGAATTTCTCTAATCTCTAGTTACCAAGGCGCACAAATCTTTGAAGCCATTGGCATTGGTCAGGATTTGTTAGATCTGGG
Organism: uncultured Stigonema sp.; assembly: GCA_964658145.1. Taxonomy (GTDB): domain Bacteria; phylum Cyanobacteriota; class Cyanobacteriia; order Cyanobacteriales; family Nostocaceae; genus Stigonema. Next base: position 7,570 of record CAZZYE010000308.1, on the reverse strand, counting down.
ATTCTTTGGCACGATTTCCCGTGTCGGGGGTTTGAGTGTCAGTGAACTGGCTGTTGAGGTGCTTTCATTCCACAGCAAGGCTTTTCCAGAACTGACGACGAAGAAGCTAGAAAACCTTGGCTTTGTCAACTACCGTCCTAACGGTGAGTACCACATGAACAGCCCGGAACTGGCAAAAGCCCTACATAAAGCAGTAAAAGTGGCAGCGGATGTTGTAGCGGATGTAACGGATGGTTTGTCTGTGGGTTCTACAGATCCATCCGTTAGCAGAAGGCTATCTGTTGCAGCCTATGACCATTACGAAGTTTACAAGAAATACTTGCAAAACCGACCAGTAACGGCGTTGCGTGATTTACTGGATCTGGGTAGTGAGCGATCGCCTATTCCGATTGAATTCGTGGAGGCGGTGAGTGAGATTGTCAAGCGCTTCTGCACTGGCGGAATGTCTTTGGGGGCGTTGTCGCGAGAAGCTCATGAAGTTTTGGCGATCGCCATGAATCGCATTGGCGGTAAGTCTAATTCTGGGGAAGGTGGCGAAGATCCAGTGCGTTTCAAAGTATTGGACGATGTGGACAGTGATGGTCACTCGCCGACGCTACCGCATTTAAAAGGATTGCGGAACGGCGATACAGCTTCCAGCGCCATTAAGCAAGTCGCATCAGGACGTTTTGGTGTTACACCAGAATACCTGATGAGCGCCAAACAAATTGAAATCAAAATTGCTCAAGGCGCAAAACCAGGGGAAGGCGGACAACTACCAGGGAAAAAGGTCAGCCCATACATTGCCATGTTACGGCGCTCTAAACCGGGAGTTACCCTGATTTCACCACCGCCGCACCATGATATCTATTCTATTGAAGACCTGGCGCAGCTCATTTTTGACCTGCACCAGATTAACCCGAAAGCACAGGTGTCGGTGAAGCTAGTAGCAGAAATCGGCATCGGTACGATCGCTGCTGGTGTGGCAAAGGCAAATGCCGATATCATTCAGATTTCCGGTCACGACGGCGGCACAGGGGCATCACCCCTAAGTTCGATTAAGCACGCTGGGACTCCGTGGGAACTCGGATTGACGGAAGTACATCGAGTGTTGATGGAAAATAGCCTGCGCGATCGCGTGATTTTACGTGTAGATGGAGGCTTTAAGACTGGCTGGGATGTGGTGATGGGCGCATTGATGGGCGCTGAAGAATTTGGCTTCGGCTCTATTGCCATGATTGCCGAAGGCTGTATCATGGCGCGGATTTGTCACAAGAACACCTGCCCAGCGGGTGTTGCTACTCAGGACGAAGAACTGCGCAAGCGGTTTCCCGGAATACCTGAACACGTCGTCAACTTCTTCTACTTTATTGCTGAAGAAGTGCGTAGTCTTTTGGCACGACTCGGCTACCGTTCTTTGTCAGAAGTCATTGGACGTGGGGATTTGATCAAAGAGCGCGAAAATATACATCTAACTAAGGTGCAAGCACTGAACCTTAACTGTTTACTTCAGCTACCGGATACTACCAGAAACCGTAGCTGGTTGGAGCATGAAGAAGTCCACAGCAACGGCGTGGTTTTGGATGACCAATTGCTTGCCGATCCAGACATTCAAGCTGCTATTCGCCATCAGTCTACTGTCACCAAGACGTTCCCTGTAGTCAATACTGACAGAACAGTAGGTGCACGGTTAGCAGGGGCGATCGCTTCTCAGTATGGCGACAACGGCTTTGAAGGGCAAATTGACCTTAACTTCAAAGGTAGTGTTGGGCAAAGCTTTGGTGCCTTCAATATTCCTGGAATGATTCTTACTTTGTCCGGGGAGGCAAATGACTACGTAGGTAAGGGGATGAACGGTGGTGAAATTATCATCAAGCCTCCTGCTAATGCTACGTATAATCCAGCACAAAACGTGATAATTGGCAATACCTGCCTCTACGGTGCTACTGGTGGTGTTTTGTTTGCTAACGGTTTAGCAGGAGAACGTTTTGCCGTGCGTAACTCCAACGGTACTGCAGTTATTGAGGGAGCAGGTGACCACTGTTGTGAGTACATGACTGGTGGGATAATTGTTGTTCTTGGCAAAGTAGGACGCAACGTAGCAGCCGGGATGACTGGCGGACTTGCCTACTTCTTAGATGAAGACGGTGAGTTCCTTGAAGCAGTCAACCAGGAATTTGTCGAGGAGTCCGAGATCAAGCGAGTGCAATCACCAGCTGGTCAAAAGCAACTGCAAGAGTTAATTAGAACTCATGCGGAACGCACCAATTCACCAAAGGCAAAGATGATTTTACAACATTGGCAAGAATTCTTGCCCAAGTTCTGGCAGTTGGTTCCGCCTTCTGAGGCTGACAGTCCAGAAGCTAATCCCCAAGTTGTAGAAGAAAAGCAGTTGAGTTCCGTTTAATTCTCATGTAGGGTTCAGTTAAGGCTTTGATCCCCCCTAGCCCCCCTTAAAAAGGGGGGAAAAAGCCCTCCTCATACGCTGACGCTCCCCTTACAAAACTACGGTGTACACACAAGTCTTCTAGAGTTACCCCACAACGTTTTGATCCCCCCTAACCCCCCTTAAAAAGGGGGGAACCGGAGTTAAAGTCCCCCTTTTTAAGGGGGATTTAGGGGGATCAAACGATGTTTTATATCTACTACCAAGATGTGTACACCACGGTAGCCTTACAAAAGGGGGAAAAAGCCCCCCTTTTTAAGGGGGGTTGGGGGGATCAAGAGGGAGTAAACGCTACTAACAGCAAGCGTATTGCATTATAAAGGGCACGGATCTACTCGTGCCCTTTGCAATTATTTATTAGCATTCGGTCTAACAATAAGCTTAAGTCACTAAATTGCTTATGAGTTGTTAGTTTCTAAGACTAATAACTCATAACGCTTGCTTTTTAGCTGTCTTCGCATTTTGGTTTTGATCCGGCGATTGCTTTTTAGCTGTCGTCACATTTTGGTCTTTATCGGGTGGTTGCTTTTTAGCTGTTGCCACATCTTCTTTTTCTTGCATTTCTAAAAGTTCTGGGATCGTTACAAAACGATAGCCCTGCTTCCTAAAGGTGCTAATAATTTGGGGTAAAGCCTCTACAGTGTGGGAGCGATTACCGCCACCATCATGCATGAGTACAATACCACCGGGTTTTGACTCTCTCATAATATTGTGAATTAACCTTGGCACAGGGGGACGGCTGTAATCTATGGAGTCAGCTGACCACATAATGACGGCGTACTTTTTGTTTTTCGCATAATCATACACCCCATTGCGCAATATCCCCCCAGGCGGTCGGAACAAATTTGTTTTAACGCCTGTAGTCTGATAAATCAAATTTGATGTGCTTTCTATTTCAAAGGCGGCTGCTTGTGGATTCAGGTAATGATACCAGTGATGCCAAGTATGGTTACCAAGTACGTGACCTTCAGACACAACCCGCTTTCCTAGGTCTGGATGAAGCTTCAGGTTCTGCCCGATCTCAAAAAATGTCGCCTTGATATTTTCCTTCTTCAAGATGTCCAGCACCTGCTTTGTGCTTTCAGGCCATGGACCATCATCAAAGGTGAGAGCAATCACTTTCTGCGCTGGACTAAGTTGTGCTTCGTCAATTGTTGCTCCTAGAAAGCGGGATGGCACAGCGTAGGAAAGACCCTTGATTTTTGCTTCTTGCTGCCAAGTTGTCAGCATCGCCGCCTTCAATTTCTCAATGCGCTGCTGAGTTTCTGTCTCGGCAGCTTTATCCTTCAAGTCTATAGTCTGTTTAGTTTGAGCCTCAGAGGTTTTTGGGCTTATGGGCAACATCAAGCCAATGCCAAAAGTGCTACATAAAGCAACCAGCGCAACTAATATTCCTTGCGGCCAAATTAACGACTTATGATTTTCCACTTCATACTCCTTCATATGTCAAACCCTGATTGAAGGATTTGACGGTACGTAATAATACAGTTTTAGTAGATAATTGTAGATATTAGATACTTAACTAGCTTCTAATAATCCTGAAAAAGCACGGATTTACAGAACTTTAGAAATTCGACTGCTAGATTATACAGGTTTAAGAGCAGCCTTCATTGTATGGCTTTAGACCACTGCGACTCCTAATAGTGTAAATCAGGGACAAATCCTTTGCCTATACAAGATTAAGATTTAGTATCATTTAATTTTATAAATTCTTGGTTTCATAGTTAACAAAGAGGATTTTACTACTTTTGGGTACTTTTTGCTTTAAAGAAAATATTAATTTTTTACAAACAGACTATTGCTTTTGCCTGCTATAGCAGTCCTATCTGCCAACTGAAATTCTTCGTAGGGTGGGCAATGCCCACCAAACAACATCATTTATTATTCACGCTCTTATTTAGGACTGCTGTATTAACTAGCTAGACGCAAATCTACTCTATATGGTTTCTTGGTTCTAAGGGATACGCGAGAATTCAATCCAAATTATCTACATTAGTTTAAGCTACCCATTGCTTTTGGGCAAATCGCACAGCAAAGCTTGCTAGTATGATTGTAAATAAACTAATAACCGCGTATCCCCTACGAGGATGACGCGCAAGCAGTATACCTAGCACTATTGACAGCGATACAATACCGTAAACCAGACGATTTAAGGAGATTGTACCTCCAGAAGCTAGTAACATACCGATGCCGCAAAAGCCATAGACAACAGTAATCAGGCTGATTTCAGTACGTAAAAGCCATAATAAATAGATACCACCAAAAATCATTACAACGTTAGTTAAAGGATCGCCTGCTAACAACCACAAAAATAATTCCAAGCAGGCAAAGCCATATTCCATCTTGCCAGCATTCAATTTTTTGCGCAAGCACCATAAACAGATACAGCTACAAACAATAATCGCAAATAGCAGTGGATGCCAAGGATCTTTAATGTAGCCAGACTTCCAATTAGTTGTACCGACTACGATTTGCATGAGCATCTTTGACCAATGCAGCCAATCAAATCCTAATGATGGACGCCACGCTTTCTGCGCATGGAGGAAAGCCAAAGCATCCCCAAATTTAATTTGGCAATACAGGCTGAACAGAAACAAACCACCACCAGCAGCTAAACTGGCAATGTAGGCTGAGGCGGATCGGCGTTCAATCTTAGCTACTAGTAAAAGTGCAGGTATCAGGGCTATCCCTGTTGGACGCGCTGCAGTGGCGATCGCACCCCAAAGTGCTGTTCCTACATATTGTTTTTTATCAAAAGCTCTTAAAGCAGCTGTACTAAACAAAAGATACAGCCCTTCAGAGTAAATTACCGTACCAAATAAAGACAGTGGACACCATGTTAGCACAGTTGTTGTCCATCGTGCTGCGCTTATACCATGACGCTCATTGATCCAAGTGTATAATACGATCGCCGCTCCCAAAAAAGCTAGGTTATTTACCAATGTGCCTGCTACTTCAAAAGGCAAGCCGAAGGACATAATTACTCGGGTAACTAAAGGCAATAAGGGGAAAAATCCAACCAGCGAGTCATCGTAACCAGAAGTAGCAATTGTTTTATAGAAGGTACTATCCCAGGCGGAAAAAACATGCCAGCCATGTGCGATCGTCACTCCTTTAGAGGGAGTCGTAAGTAAAGGAACAATCAACAACATAGCAATGCAGATGAACATTCGGCTGGATAGCCACATGAAGAGTGGGAAAAATAACTTATTTTGACATATATTTTTACCTTGGCTCATCCAAATAACTCACAATAAATTAAGTAAGAGTAATTGCTAATTGCTAATTGCTAAGTAGGTCGGCGTGAATAATTAAAGGTTTGTAGTAAGTGCTAAGCGCGAAGACAGCGCTTACTACGAGCCATTTTAGATAATTTCACATTTATTTACATATTTTGGTTTATTATTGCATACAAATACTATTAGCAATTAGCTTTTTTTAAATAAGTACACATAGTTGCGTTCAAAGCTTAACTTAAATTTGGGGTGATTTTTTAGTTGATTTACATAGCTAACAGCTAACTTTTGATGCGATGGCGAAAAGGCGTGGTTGGTATTGAGCAATACGTAATCAAACACGTTAAAATCAATTTCTGGAGATTCAGGAGATAGTAACCTAATAAATTTTCTGTGACTTAAATGTGGGACAATTTCATCTAAGGTGAGAACACTGCCTTGAGTTTGTACTTGAGCGATCGCGTCTCGTGTGGCTTGCCATGTATCCAGAGATGACAGATATTTTGAGCCAAAAAAGCTATACTTAGCCAAAGCTAAAAACGCTACTAACGACCATAAAATAATGGCGCGCTTGTGTTTAAAAAATCCCCGATTTGCTGCAAGGCTTTGAATCACCACCAAAAATAAAAATGGTATAACTGGTAAAGAATATTGGTGGATTAAATCTTTCTGAGGATGGTAATGAGCTAGAAGGTTGATTACTAAAATTGGAATAGCACCGATTAAAGGCGCGATCGCTGTTCGGGAAAAACCCCAAATTACAGGTGCTACAAGCAAGAGCAAATATTCCAGATTGGCTGATGAAAAAACCTTGCTAAAGAAGATCTCTGGGTGGAAAAGCAAATTTTGAGTCATCTCTGGAAACGAGTGTCCGAGATAGCTATACCGGTAAATATGACGATCCACCGATGCTGCTGCACCTCCAAAATAAGGGATGATCCCTTTGGTTGCAATTACAAACCAAGCGATCCCCGAAACCATGGCGATCGCACCAGATAAACGTCGCTTCTCAAACACCAGCAGCCAAACTCCCATAGCGGCAACAGTTAAAGACAATACCGCCTTACATCCAAACACTAAGAGGATACTTCCACAAAACCACCAAATTTTTCCCCCTCTCGCCGCCCACACCGCCGCCAACAATGCTGGTACAGCGATCACCTCTGGATGGAAATCAAATAGATTGATATTAAATAGCGCTGGATATAATAAGTACGCCGCCGTGATGGCTACTCCCAGGCTATCCTTCAATCCGGCTTGTTTGGCTAAACCCCAAATCGGCAAACCTCCTAACGCCAAAGCCACTGCTTGCACAGCGAATAACCAATAAACACTTGGGTATATTTTGTACAGCACAGCGATCGGATAGAAAATCCAAGCCGCATGATCGCCCAGAATGTGAAAACCAATGATCGAAGAAATCGGTTTCTGTCCTTGACTGATCAAATAAACCGCTTGGTCAAAAATCCCTAAATCTAAGGCACTGGAATGAAAAAGAAAGTGTCGTACACTGCTACAGGTAAATAAAATTAAAGCACTCGCGCTTATCATCAAGCTGACAATATTAAAATTGTCTAGTTTTTTGAGCATTGCTCTCTCACTTAACTCCTTTGGTATAAACTAAGACCAAAACCGCAATCCGGTTCAATGATCGCCTCAGGTCAACACTGGCAACGGATGAGGTAACGGATGTAGCGGATGCGCTATGTTCGTCGTCCCACAGTTAAATCATCCGTTACATCCGTTATCTGAGATCTTGCACCTTCTCAATAAAGGCTGGTGGGCAGTGCCCACCCTACCAAATCACGGGCTTTTTCGGCTTCGATTTTCGCAACAAGGCGGTGGTGCAAGATATGAGCCTCCAACTAGCGGACTACGCCGCAAGTGATATATGGAAGAAACATGTTTT
>CAZZYE010000307.1:0-8050 GCA_964658145.1 uncultured Stigonema sp. | reverse complement strand
CGCTCAAGGTGTATGCGATCGATCAACTCATCTTCTGTCAGTTCTTCCAGTTCAATAATTTCAACTGATACGGTTTGCAAATGTTCTGATTGGCTATCTGATGGGGGTGAGGGTGAAGACTTTGGTATCTTGCGTGGCATAGTTAGGGTGCGGTTGAGAGGGATTTTAAAGGGGCGCACCCTAACGTGTGCAAGTGTAATCAGTTAGGGTGCGCATGTCGGGGTTAAAAGCGCTTTTTAAGAAGCAAGTATCTCCTCCCATGAGTCATAATCACTTGCACCCTTCACACCGCGCTGATGGTCCAGCAGTACAAAACTTGTTTCAGGAGCAAAACAGACTGTCTGCGTATTCTTTGGGGCTTCCACATCCAAACACAGCACATCAAAACTGATGCCCCTGGTTGTGTATTCAGGCTCACTAATAACCATCCAGGTGTCGCCAGTCGAGTACTGGATGATGTCCCCGTCGGTCAATTGGTCAGCATAAATTGTTGTTGCATCGTTGGTTTGTGCAATCATAAGAATGAATCCTTTTACTAAGGGGTTTACCAGAGAAGGCGATTACAGCTTGGCGGCACGAATCGCCTTCTCTATTACTTAAAAGCAGTACTCAAGTTGCTATTTGCTTGTGTGTTAACCTTGCCGTCGCTTCAATTGCTGAATCAGGACTTGACAGCACTTTGATGCGTCATAAGCTTGTCGCATTAAAGCATGCCCCTGTCTTCTATTACCTTTGTTGATTAGCTCAACTCCTTGACTGCTATAGTCAGCGGCAAGCTTTGCTTGTTCTTTTATTTGAGCTTCTAGAACGGTCAAAAGTCCTCCTTAAAGAGCGTAAAGAGTGTAAAACTCGTGTCCGTGGCTACGAAGATCGCTGCTGTTGATTAATCCGCTTGATCAATTCAGCTTCAAACTCTTCGTCTGTCCTACAAACGACTTTTGGACGCTGGTCTAATCTATCCATTAAAATGTGAAAAGCTTCCACATCGTCAGGATGATATCGCACCCAATCTCGCAACTGCTCATCAGACATCGCCTGATAATTTTGATTAGTCATGGAAAAGTTACCTCCCCATTGGGGTAAATTTCTATTTGTATTGTGTCCCCAATCAACATGTAGATGCGCTTTGTTCTTTCGTCTAATCGCACGACATTGATTGATTGCAACAAATTACTTGCTCTTACACATCTGCGATAAAACGCTTGTAATTGCTCAGTAGTTGGTTCCAATTGACTCTCTCCTCCTTACTGTGGTTAATGGCTTTCGACTTTGTTAAATGTGCCCAGTAACACCAAACTTTGCTAAACACGGTAGGTACAGTAAGCCAAATTTATCGGCAAAGGAATCAAGCTGGAGTTGGGCAAGCTCTTGGGTACAAATAGCTTGCGCCTCAAAATTGTGTATCATGATGAAATTAACCTCAAATACAGGTTTTACCAAAGGGCGATCGCACAAGTTTTCCAGGCAAGGGCGATCGCCTTTTGTTATGATTATTATGCAACCAAAAGTTGCATTATTAAACCCCTATTTGCAGGATTTTTTGGGAATTGAGGCAGAGTAAATCTGCAGCACTAACGTTAAAAACAGCACATAATCCCTGAACCAATTCAGGGGAAGCGCCACGGACCTCAGAGTCTGTTTCCATTTTATGCAAGTACTGCCTAGAAACCTTAATTCCATTGCTATCGAGTCTTTTTGCCAATTCAACCAAGGTCATGCTTCCCCGCAATTCTCGTAAGCGTCGCCTGCGTTCATCAGTCCATTTGATAGATAAAATTTCACTCATTGGCAGCATAACTATTTCCTTGTTTGTATGAGTGCTTTTCATATACAATGCTACTTTAAGTTGACAGTAATAATGAGCATGGCGCTACTATTAGTAGCAACAAACAAGGAAAAGTGATACTGCTTATTTAATGCCTAAGAGATGCGTGTAACCTGTGTTCGTACAGGCGTTCACTGATGTCACAGCCAATGCTGTTAAATTTAAGTGCGATCGCACTATTGTAAGCAAACTCTAGAATATTAAGATATTGAGGTCTAGAACTGATGGGATATACAACCGAATTGTCTGGTAACTTTCAGCTTGACCGTCCCTTGTTCGATTTTCAGGCACTTTATCTTTTAGAATTTGCTCGTACCCGTAGAGTCAAGCGATCGCCTACGATACTTGCCACGATTCCTGACCCTGGTCGAGATGCCGTTGGTCTACCGTTGGGCCTTGAGTCCGGTTATTTCATCAACGAGTCGCACCCACAAGCCGCAGCCTCGATTCTTGATGAGAATCGTCCTCCTCAAGGACAACCCGGATTGTACTGCCAGTGGCAACCCACTGCTGACGGACGCGGTGTAGAGTGGAACGGTCATGAAAAATTTTATCGCTACGTTGAATGGTTACAATACCTGATTATTCATTTTTTTGTTCCTTGGGGCTACCAACTGAATGGGACAATCAATTGGCAGGGAGAAACCTCATCGGATTGCGGACAAATCGTTGTGATGGACAATCAGATTATGCAGCCAGAACACGCTGAAAATAAGTTAGTAGTAGCCACAAGTCCTATTTCAGTACCACTTGATGTCTGGATCGGACTCTACGCCGTTCATACCGCCGATCCAACTATACTAGTAAGTTGGGTAGCAACCTTACATTCTTGCATTGACTTGGGCTATCCCCAGACTGCTCGTTGGATTGAAGAAAATCTTGGTGGACTGTATGGAGCAGGGGTATATCGGGGCTTTGTTGCTCTTGAAACTGGAGCGGTGTTTGTACCAACTTGCTACCCAATTGGAACCCACGCTCCGATAAAAAGCACCCTGCGATCCTTTGAAACGAGGAGAAGGAGGTGCAATTGCATCCTTTACGCGCACTTAAAGTGGCGCGAACCTGCGATCGCTCTCAATCCCGGAAGTTACAACGTCACAGGTCTTAGGCGCTGTGGCTGCACTATCAATGTTGGGTTATGTAGGTGATAGTCATCGCAAGAAAATCAATGAAACTACCCTATTGATCATCGCTCTCCTGGTTTATCTTAAGACTAAGGTGCGATCGCGTAACTATGAACAACAGAACTCCGTTACTTTTTTATGCCAATCGATACTGCCCCTACGCCCAACGTAGCTGGTGAGCCAGTGCGTTGGGCGGCAATGCCCTTCTTGAAGCAACTGGCGAACCCGAAGGGCTGACACTGCTCGAAATAAGAGTAGATTTTGAGTACCAAGAAGTTGAGCTAGGTAAGGACAATAAAACTGACTGGTTTCTTGCCCTCAATCCTAACGGTACTGTGCCAGTCATAAAGCATGGTGACACGGTGGTCTATGAATCTTTGATTGTCAATGAGTACTTGTGCGAAGTATTTGGCGGTGATGAGGTAAATTTAATGCCAAAAGATCCGGCAGGGCGATCGCGTGCTAGGATTCTCATGAACCGTTGTGATTCAAAATTTGTAAACCTCTCCTACAGTTACCTTTCTCACAAGCGTACTACTGAAGAAGACTCGATTGTTAAAGATAAGCAGCTGCGTATCCAGTTAGAAAATGAGCTACGATTTTTGGACAATGCGATCAGTTCTACTGGTGGTCCGTACTTTATAGGAAAAACCGTAAGTCTTGTGGAAATTGCTTATATGCCCTTTTTTGAACGGATGAGTGTGGCGCTGGCTTATTGGAAGGATTTTGACATCAAAAGTCTTTCACTACGGCACCTTAATACTTGGCTTGAGGTTATCTCAAACCAGGAGACATACCAAAAAACTCGTATGTCACCAGAGCGGATTGTAGAATTATACTCCCGTTTTCTTAATATGGATTATTTCAAGCGGGTGGGAGTAGCACAATAAAGTAAACCTTACTTTAAGTAGGTCGAAACTACTTACAGTTTGTTAAACAGAACTAATTAGCGTGACGCTTTATCTAACTATTTTCCATCTTACTTTGATAAAAAAATTGTGCGTTTTACTATCTCTCTATTTCGTTTCCTATTCCTTGCAGTTACAGTTCCGCTCCTTGCAGGTACAGGCTTGTTAATCAGCAACGTTATATTGTTGGAAATAGCACTTCTAACTGCGGATTTAGAAAGGGCTACAGCCAAAAAACAATTGGAAATAGCGAAGTCTTTATGGACGGCTCGTAACCTGAATCACTATCGTTTGGTTGTTGTGAAGAGTGAACATCCAAGAAGTTCTGACCAATGCCAGCAAGATATAGAGATTCAAGACGAAAAAGTTATTACTGTGTTTCAAGACACTTGCAAAGATTCATTATTTGTTAAACGTGTCATAAGCGAACAGCCATCACTGACTATTACAGATTTATTTCATCAAATTGAACACTACACATCTAAAAGGCAATGTGGTCCGAATGGCTGTCAATGCGATGGGGTTATTAGGGCAAATGTAGTTTATGATACTCAATTTGGATATCCACACACTATGTCCATTGAATTAAAGCCATTCCCCTATCAAAACTGGATTTGGACGTGTACGTTGGTGGGTTTTAGTAGTAAGAAGTTTTCTGTTCTCTCGCTCTCACCGTACCTTAAACCTCTACCAGCAGTTACTAGCAACTAAATAGCGTAGTACTAAGACAAATCAAAAGCATTATAAGATTTTTTGGCGCTCGCATATTGCTGCAAACTACTTCTCAACTACTACCAACTCTTGCAGCAATGCATTATTCATCTGCTTATCTGGAGTTTCCATCAAGTCAAAGGCTTTTTGTACCAATGCTTTAACAGACCCTGGCAAGGCTTCAAACTTCATAGTATTGGCGATAATAAGACGGCAACCTGGGTATGGAGTAAAGTCTACAAATGGTTGCATATCAGACAGGATGAGAACTTTAGATAAGGAGGCAATTGGATGGTGTGGTTGATGGTTGTCCAAGGTGTGATTGATCTCAGACGCCATATATCCACAAAACCAAGCTAGAGTATTAATGTTATTTTTGAGGGATGCGGAAATCTCTTCTAACAATTCCAAGGTGATGTATTGGTACTCACTGGCACTGATACACCAGAAGAAAACGTGGCTTACTTTTTTAAAGTTGCACGGCAAATAAATGTCAATAGATTCTGACGGGGCGACAAAAAAGGCGCTTCTACTTCTTTATTACGTGCAGATCATAAGAGTTTATGAGTGTTGACAGCAGTGTGTCTTTAGGAAGATACTTTGGAATTTTCCTTGTGTTTGAATTGGCTCAGCTATATGTATTTAAGCAATAGCAGGCATACGAGGAGAAAAAATGTCAGGAAGTACGTCAAATTCAGAAATGCTCTACCGAGTTCTTGGCAGTACCGGAGAGAGGGTTTCCGCGATCGGACTGGGTGGTTGGCACATCGCCTTGAAGCACGTTGATGAGCAACTGGGTATACGTATTGTTCGCACGGCGATTGATCGTGGCATCACCTTTATGGATAACAGTTGGGATTACAACGGTGGAGTCAGCGAGATTCGCATGGGGAAAGCGCTGCGCGATGGCTACCGAGACAAAGTGTTCCTGATGACGAAAATCGACGGTCGATCCAAAAAAGAAGCAGCAAGACAGCTAGACGAATCACTTCAACGCCTTCAAGTTAATTACATCGACCTCGTCCAACACCACGAAATTCTCCGGTACGAAGATCCGAATCGAGTTTTCGCTCTCAGAAGGGGCGAATGCAGCCTTGATTGAGGCGCGTGAAGCTGGCAAGCTTCGATACATTGGCTTCACTGGGCATAAAGATCCCTATATTCATCTGCATATGCTTGAAGTTCTGTACGTTCGCGGGTTTAAGTTTGATGCGGTTCAGATGCCGCTCAAAAAGGGATGCCTTGACTATATTTACCCTCGTTCAACAACTGGATAACTTGTTGATTTATCCGCGAGGCTTCTTCTAAAGCAGCCGACTGTTCTGCTGACTGTGGTGGCTGGGATTGCCCGATTACTTCCCCTGGAATGTTTACTAGTATACCTATTGCTACTGCGACTGAAACAGACCAGGAGAACCATCTAATACCATTTTTCGGCAGACCTAGATACGTCATGAATGCTTCCTGAAAAAAAATATATTTCTCAGACAACAGCAGTTATCTCAAATATTACACTCCAATTTGGTTTCTTACTATTCCGTAAAAAATTGGAACAAGCTTTAGATAGAGGAATTCCAGTTAAATTAAAAGTGATGTACCTACACCAGCGAGGGCTTTTTATAAGCGTCTTGGGTTTGCGATCGCTTGCAGAGACGAAGCTCTGTTGTACATGGAATGGCGGAGATGACTTTTCACCCCTATGTGGAAAAGTCAGGGTAAGCGTTCAGGGGTGTGGATCTACTGCCCACCAATTAATTTTTACCGCTCACCACCCTACGTCTCAGGCTGGGCAGTGGCGTAAATATTTATACTTTCTCTTCCTAAACTCTATTTCAAACTATGCTAGCTGTAACACTTAGGTTACAACTGGCACAAAGGTTTACATTTCTTTATAAAGGTGCGATCGCCATTCTTCCACTCCTCATAGTGATACCAGGCTTGAGGATAATCCTTGCCCTGACTGGGTGATGCTTATACAAGAGGCTAAAAGTATTTCCGCAAAACTGGGTGAAGTTCAGCAGCAATACATTCAAAACGATCGCCATCCGGTACTGGTCTTGTAATCTCCAAATCCATCTTCAGTCTGCCAATGTAACGCCGAAGCGTCATAATGTAAAGACAGGATCGCTCCCCGCCACCACCCAGAAACGATCAGATGTTCTCCATTGGGGAAGTACATGATTAAAAAATCCGCATTCGGGTTGCGATAGAAATCATGAACCGGATTACTATACGGGCGATTTTCGGGCTTAAATTTAATAGTGAAAAATCCTTTAAATTCAATGCATATACAACTATTAGAAATTTCGGGAGTTAGGCTGTGTCTAGTATTTGGGTATGTTTGGGCGGCAATCTTCAGCGCCGTTAACTCAAACTCTAATGGTAGTGTTGATGAATTCATGATTGAGGTTAGTTATTTTCATTTGTAATACGCAGGTTACAACTGGCACAGATGTTTACATTTCTTTACAAAAAGGCGCTCGCATCTTTTAAAGACTTATGAGGCTTGCCTTAAGACAGTTGTAAGTAAGCCAAATAGTTTCTTCTGGTCTACCACCCTGCAAGTTTTCAACCAAGTTGTTGAAAACCTTATAATCCAAGGCTTTTCGGAAATGTTTCACCAACTTTCGCTTAGCACTAGCTTTTGTCGCATACCCCAACCATTGCCAAGCCAACTCAAAATCCACAGGGAATTCTTCAGTATTCGTGTAAAACCGCTGTGCTAACTCAAATGTAAAAACGATAGAATTGTTCATGGTTTATAACCCTGCCTTTTTCAGGGTGAAAATCCTGCCTCGGAATTTGCACTTAGGGGATGCTCGTAACATCCCCTAAAGTGGAGGCATATTTATGATGATTAAAGTATTATTGCAAATATGAGGTGACTTGTAAAGAATTTAACAGGATGTAATGAGTGCGATCGCGCATCTATTCAAACTAAGCCCGATATGGGAATTCCCATATCGGTAGAAAGTGCCAAACATCGGTTTAAGGTGTGCGGGCTGCACACCTTGAAAACTAAGATTCCTGATAGTTCTGTAACAGCCACCTAAAAACCTCAGAAGGCTTTTCAAACCCCTCCACGTCCATAATTGACTCAATTACCTCCATTTCTTCAGGCGTGGGAGTAAAGGTAATCCTGCTGGAGCGAGTTTTCCCCTTTCTTCTCCTTCTTAATTTTCTTCTCAACATCCCTAATAGTGCTGAAAGGAATCCCAGTATAAGCCTCAACAGCACGAAGCGAGACTGACTTAAATTGTTTATCTGCTGGCAATTCTGCATTGATGATTTGCAGCAACTATTCATCACCGTGCTGCTTTCTCAAATCCTCCAGCATAGTGATAGTTTTACGGTTATCCTCTGGTGTTCTTCTCAATGATGGCTTTTTATTAGAACCACAGGAAAGAGCGATCGCTCTAGTTAAATTTCCTTCATCAATCTGTGCAAGTATTGGTTTCCCCATTGGCATCGCCGCCTCTAGC
>CAZZYE010000306.1:685-8068 GCA_964658145.1 uncultured Stigonema sp. | reverse complement strand
TTAAGGGGGGCTAGGGGGGATCAAGCCTTAACTGAACCGAACCGTATTGGTATATAGATACTAAACCCCGATAAAAGTAAACTTTTGTAACAATTACTCGTGGTTTGTGTAAAAGTTGCGTTCCTTAAGTGAGAGAAATAGAGATCCGCGACGAGGTGCCATAACATTCGAGGTCTTATGACTGACGACTCCCTAAATGCACAACTTAAAGAATTAACACTCCTTGCCCAAAAACACCCAAAAGCAAGCAAGGAGCGAAGGATGGCTTTAACACAGTTGATTGATAGCATTTGGCTATCAGGTAAACTTTACCGTCCCTATACTGGTCAATTTCAACTACTTTATGAAGATATTTATGAAGAAGCGGTACAAAACCTATTCTTTTATCTTTGTCGAGATGATAATATTAGGAAATACGATCCAGAACGCGCTGAAGTCATCACCTGGGTGAATTTCCTACTAACTAAACGCTTTTTTCCTGAGGCTATACCCAAAATTATCGGCAAAGGAAATGAAATAACTTTAGAAAAGGCTCATTTAGAAAATATCCCATCACCAGAACCGATATCTTCGTATGAACAAGTCATCCAATATATAGAAGATGACCCCGAAGGAATTTTTATCAATGAACATATAAAAAGTCATCCCGAAGCAAATTTTCAAGCAATAGCCAGAAGAAGGTATTCCGGAGTTTCCTGGAAAGACATCTCGGCAGAATGGGGCATAGGAATTAGATCGTTACATTATTTTTACCAACGATCTGTGAAAAGATTTGCCCCTAAATTGCGAGAATACTTGTAAATTTCATATTATCTAACCAAGCAGTCAAAAAATTATGAGCAACAAGACACTTTTTTTAACATTTACAGGACCCATATCTCCAGGTGCAAGGCGGCTAGCTGAACAATTGTGTAGACAACAAGCTACGCCAGAGAAAGGCGAACAACTTCGTCTCAATACTTTATCTGTATCTTTTGTGAATTCGTATCTACAATGCATGGGGTTCGAGACAGACTGGGAAGCAAGTGATAGCTGGAACCCAGTGCAGCAAATACTTATGGACGTAGCTGATTTGGAGCTAAAAAATCTAGGTAAATTAGAGTGTCGTCCGGTGTTGGAAGGGGAACAGTTTGTCTACGTGCCGCCTGAAGCACAGTCAAACCGAATTGGCTATGTAGCTGTGCAGATTAGTAAATCATTTCGAGAAGCAAAGCTGCTGGGATTTGTCACGCAGTTACAAGCCGATTTCTTACCAATCATTCAACTGCAACATTTGGAAAAATTCCTGGAGTATTTAGAAGAAATCACTCAAGTAAAGCAAGCTGAATTAGCTGAGCAATCGCTCACACCAAATAAGAATTTGGTGAAATTGAAGCAATGGTTGGAGAATATTTTTGAGGCAGGTTGGCAAGAAATTGAGACTCTTTTAGGCACTCAAGGAGCCGATCCAGCTTGGAGTCTGAGAAGTGCTAATGGCGCTTTTATTAGCAGGGGTAAGCTGATTGATTTAGGAAAACAAATGAGCGATCAAGCAGTAGTTTTAGTCGTTACCCTCCCTGCAGACAACGAGCTGGAAATGGACATTATCGTAGAAGTACATCCTACAATCGGACAAAATTACCTGCCACCAAATCTCCATTTGATGGTGCTGGACTTTGAGGGAGGATCTGTCATGGAAGCCCATACGAGAAACACCAATAAGAATATTCAATTACAATTTAGTTGCGAAGTGGGAGAACGTTTTAGCGTTAAGGTGGCGCTAGGGGATGTCAGCGTTATAGAAGATTTTGTCATCTGTTGAGAACAACAGCAGGGGTGTTGGTGATGAGAAAGTTAGTTGTGCTGAAACTAGATGGTAATTTGGATCTGGGGGTGCGGGTAACGCTGGAGATTGGGATTGAGGGCGATCGCCCTAGTACAGAAATCACTGGCAACCTGCCCCCAAATCCAGATATGCTGACAGCACTTGACCAGTGGCAGTCAACCTATCGCAGTCTGGGGACGTTGCCTCGCATCAAAGCCAAAAAAATTGTTTACGATGGTTCTATTTCCCAGCGACGCGAGGACTGCCAAAACTTAGCCAATGAATTGCGTAAGCACTTGAACCACTGGCTACAGTCAGAACCGTTTCGCCCTATCCATGAGAAATTGCTCAAACACTTAATGCCATCAGACGAGGTAAGGATGGTGATTCGCACTCCTTGTCCGCAACTAAAGAAACTTCCCTGGCATTTGTGGGATTTGATTGATCGAGATTACCAACAAGCTGAAGTCACTTTGAGTGTTCTCGATTCAGAACAAGTACCTGTACTACAGACATCCACCAAAAGCAACAAAGTTAGAATCTTGGCGATTTTAGGTGATAGTGAAGGTATTGATGTGCAGCCAGACCGCCAACTGCTAGAAAAATTACCAGGCGCCGCCATAACCTTTTTGAACCAGCCTAAACGTCAAGACATCAACGACCAACTGTGGAACCAACCCTGGAAAATCCTATTTTTCGCCGGTCATAGCAAGACCGAAGATGGCATTGGTCGCATCTATATTAATCAAACAGAATACTTAACAATTGACCAACTCAAGTATGCCTTGAGAAATGCCGTTGCTAACGGGTTACAGTTGGCGATTTTCAACTCCTGTGATGGGTTGGGATTAGCACGATCACTACAATTCGATTTGCACATTCCGCAAATAATTGTGATGCGCGAACCAGTGCCGGACTTGGTGGCGCAAGAATTTTTAAAGCATTTTCTGGAGGCTTTTTCCTCTGGACAGTCTTTGTATGCTGCGGTTCGCTTTGCCAGAGAAAAGCTGGAAGGACTAGAAAGCGAATATCCGGGTGCGAGTTGGTTACCAGTGATTTGCGAACATCCTACCGTAGCGCCGATGACTTGGCCGGGGCCCCGAATTCTCCACCGTCGCCGCCTCGGAACCTTGCTACTTTTAAGCTTGCTAGTAACCGCCAATGTACTAGGGGTAAGGCATCTGGGCGGATGGCAAACATGGGAGTTGCAGGCTTTCGACCAATTAATGCGATCGCGTCCAGACGAAGGGCAAGATCCGCGACTGTTAATAGTTACTGTAACCGAAGATGATCTTCACCTGCCTCTTCAGAAGCAAAAAAGTGGGTCGCTGTCAAATCTGGCGCTGGCGCGACTGTTGGACAAACTTGCACCCCTCCAACCGCGAACCATTGGCTTGGATATTTATCGTGATGAACCAGTACAATCCAACCAGGCTGCTTTAGCCACTCGTCTCTTAACTGCTGACAACTTCTTTGCGATTTGCAAAGTGAGCGATCGCACAAAAAACCATCCCGGTACTTCACCCCCCCCGGAAGTTCCGCCACCACGCCTTGGCTTTAGTGATGTTGTCCCAGATGCAGACAAAGTTCTGCGTCGCCATTTATTAGCGATGAAACCAGCCCCCACATCCCCTTGTACTGCACCCTACGCCCTCAGCGCCCAACTGGCATTCCACTATTTGGAAAAAGAAGGTATTTCTGCCAAGTACATTGCTGGGGAATTGCAGTTAGGAAACGTCGTCTTCAAGCGCTGGCGATCGCACATGGGCGGCTATCAACAAGTAGATACAGAGGGCTATCAAATATTGCTCAATTACCGTTCTTACCGCCATTCCCCTTTAGAAATTGCCCCAACAGTCACCCTTACAGAAGTTCTCAAGGGTGCGGTTAAACCTGAATTCGTGAAAGACAAAATTGTCCTTATTGGTACTACCGTCCGAAGCTTCCGTGATTATATTCCAATACCCTACTACGACCAGCAGGGTTCCCAGGAAATGTCAGGAGTCATTGTGCAAGCGCAAATGGTAAGTCAAATTGTGAGTGCGGTTAAAGATGGGCGACCTTTGTTATCAGTTTTGCCTGCTTGGGGCGATATGTTGTGGGTTTGGGGTTGGTCTGTGATTGGAGGTGCGATCGCCTTTGCCTGTCGGTCAGGACTATATCTCATACTGGCGGGTGGAGGCGCATTAAGTGTTTTATACGTTCTTTGCTTAGTCCTCTTGTGCCAAGGCAGTTGGGTTCCCCTCGTCCCCTCAGCCTTGGTTTTAGTAGTTACTGGCGGTACTGTAGCGATTTACCTTGCTTCAAAAAGTCAGCGACAGCTACTCCCGAACCGCCTAAAGAATATCTATTAATGAACCGCAGAGGCGCAGAGAACCCAGAGAACGAGATAGGTAATTTAAGAGCGAGAAGGGAGTAATTTCTCACAATTTGAGGTATGATTGAGGTAAGATTGCCTGTACAAAAAATTAAACTTATCTTGACTGGCAGAAACGATTGAGAGAAGCGCTACCTAAATTACTGGTTAGGTGGAAAAATGAGTAGTTTTGGACAGCTTTGTCCAATTTTTAGTTCAGCAGTGGGAACCCTTGCTATCAGTTGTGCAGTCCTTAGTTGCACACAAGTGCAGGCACAGCCTGTCAATTCTCTACTGCTTGGGCAAAGCCCGACGTTAAACCGCCGGGGAAACGAATCATTGATTTTCGCTGTACCGCCACCGCCCCCAGACATTGGAGAACCAGGTCAGCGTTCAGAAGCAGGAAGCCGTGGTTGTGAGAACCGGAACAAGCCGCTTGCTTCTGTTTCCCAAAAGCAGCTAACAGCTTTAGTACCTGTCTATTCAGATTCAAAATTGGTGTTGGGAACAACGATCTCGGCGCATCCCACTTTCTGGTTTTATGTTCCCGATCAACCGCCATTTCCGGGAAAGTTTGTGCTGCGGGACAAAGACGGTAAGTTGGTCTACCAGACCGATGTCACACTACCTAAAACCCCAGGAGTTTTCAGCTTCTCGCTTCCATCTACGGTCCCACCGCTCTTAATTGGCAAGCAGTATCATTGGTATATCAAAATTCACTGTAAGGCGCAAGAACTACCTGCTTTTGCTGATGGTTGGATTCAAAGAAACTCACTCAACCCCGCCCTCAAGAGTCAGTTAGAGAAAGCCACACCAGGCGATCGCGTTACCTTATATGCCGTCAATGGTATTTGGTTTGAGGCGTTGAATACCGCAGGCGAACTGCATCGTCGCGATCCCAAAGATACGACTTGGGCAGCGCTGTTGCAAGCCGTTGGTTTGAATGATTTGGTAAACGAACCAATAGTAAATGCTCCTTACTAACCCACATTCCCCACTTCAAAATGTAGTATCCAAAAACAAAGAGAGCGATCGCTAATCAACCTCAAAGTGTACACACTCTTATCGGAATTGTTTAAGCTGATCTAATGTCATGCATTGACCAAAAAGTGGTCTGTTCAAAATAACTGACCACTTTTTCTTCACAGTCTAAACTCCAGTATGACGTTAAAAGTCAAATTCTCCTAAAGGATCTGCGTACTCACGCCAATAACCACCATGAGTATCTGTGCACTCAAGGTCGTCATAACCGTCTCTATCAAGATCTACAACACGGATGTGTGCTCCTTCATGAGTACACCAAGATGATTTTTTATACCATGTACGACCATTGCCGTAATTAATCCACTTACCTTGACCGTGATCAGCACAAAGAGCATCTTTTCTGTTATCACCGTCAAAGTCCCCATATACTATGTACGAGCCAGCATGTACACACCACCCATCGGGGGTAATATCCACAGCAGATGCCGATCCCTGGTTCACCAGCCACATACCAAATGATGAAATTGTAACCGCTGTTGCTAAACCAAGAGCTTTAAAAACTTTAGATGTCTTCATAATCTTGCTCCTTAACTATGACCTCAGGTTCTGTTATGAATATATGAAATTAACTTTAGTATTTCAAGGTTTTCAAACAGAGTTAAAATGCATAACTACACGACTTATGTTTTAAGTATCCGAACCTTAAACATTGGAGAAACAAGAGGTTTGCTCTTACAAATTAAAGTACTGTAGTGTCTCTCGATAGTCCAAACGATGCAATTTGAAACTGAAGTTATGCTTGTTGGTTATATATAGAAATTGATGCCTGAACACAGCACAACGACTTGAAAAAGCCGCATTTATAAATGTTTGCTAGATTAATGCTAAGTTTTGTCAAAGTTGTAAAATTGCCGGACTTTTGATTCAGGAAAGTAAGGAAAATCTCTAAATCGAGAAGCAGTCCGCCTCTACTTGTCGCCAACTCCTAGTCAAATCAGTATTTTTACTTGACTTATTGAGGTTGATTAGCGATCGCTCTCTTTGTTTTTGCATACTACATTTTGAAGTGCGGAATGTGGGTTATGACGATCTAATTTAGAAACTCAAGTGGTTGAAACTTCTTTTTTTTGCATAATTAAGTGAGTTATGTTTTCATTATTCAAATTTTTCATGCTTACAGCACCATTATCGGTTAGACCACAATATAACCGTAGGGGCGCGGTCTCCGCTTCTAGTCAATGTAGCGCGGGTTCAATTGAAAACTGCTGTAAAACTAAAGATACGTTGCTCTTCCAGATTCAAACACAGTAATAGGTTGGAATATTTCGACCAATGCACTCGGACACTAATATTTAGAGCCAATTCCCCAATAAAATGTACGGTGCCCAGAACATTGGACGTTGGTATTTAGGATTCTGCAAAAGAGCCAGTTGGGCGCGACGGAGTGCTTCGGCTTTAGTGAGCGTTTTGTCGGCTAACTCTTGGTAAAACTTACTCATCAACTGTGCGGTGGACTGATCGTCCAAGTTCCACAGAGAAGCGATGGTACTACGCGCTCCCGCCCGGATCGCCACACCAGCAATTCCCAAAGCCGCTCTGTTGTCACCTGTAGCTGTTTCACAAGCACTCAGGACAAGCAATTCAATCGCCTCGGGTCTGTTTTGCTCTCTAGTTCGCACTAAGTTATTTAACTCCTTGACATATATGCGCTTATCCCAAGCGACAATAAATGTTTCCTCAGCTTTGGAACTGAACTGACCATGAGTTGCAAGATGAACTACAGAGAAAGGCAGAGAATTAACTTGGTTTTGCAGAGCCTTGCTGGTAAATTCGTTGTTAAGAAGTAAACTTCCTGGTATTTGCGAGTGAATTCCCTCTAATTCACGTTTGACGTTGGGTAATGCAGAAAATCCGGGACGTGATTCAGTCAATCCAGCAGCTATTGCTTTTAATTGTTGCGACTGCAAAGGTTTGGGATTAACCAGTTGCAAACCAGGGGTAAGTGCTATGCCATACTTCTCAATCAGATACTGTTTGCCGTCATAAAGAGCTGCCATGGGGATATTTCGCAACAAACCATCCAGCACAAACACCAAGGTCTTAACGTGACTTTGGGCTAAGTCAGTTGCAGCAGGTTTGAGTAACCAGTTATACACCTGTTCGGATAAGGACTTAGCTTCAACAAGCGTATCGGGTTCTGTGAAATTTTGCCGGAGTTGTTTTAGGGTGGTTTCTACTT
>CAZZYE010000306.1:0-675 GCA_964658145.1 uncultured Stigonema sp. | reverse complement strand
CAGCAGTAGCGTAGTGCAGCAAAGGTTTTCCAGGCAACTTAAGGATTACCTCTAGTCGGTCTGGCAAAATAATTGGATAAATGGCTGCCGCTGTTTGGTCTTTTTGGTCGATAATTTGGTCAATGTTGCTTTTAGCTGCTAAACAGGCTTGGCGAAAGAAGTTGTCCAGTTCTGCTAATTGCAGCGCTTCAATTGTGTCACGCGCTTTCTGGATATTTTTTTGAGTACTCCTCCCTTGGGGGGATTGCAAAAGCAACTCCACTAGCTCCCTATAAACTGGTTCCACTTGTTCTCGAAAGGAAAACTGTACCTCTGGATTGATGGAAACTAAATCGTAGCGGAGGGACTGAAGGGTGTTGACGGCTTGTTCGTAAGCTGCGATCGCTGCTTTAATATCTCCCCTAGCATTAAGCAAACGTCCCAGTTGCCATTGCCATCGGTAAGCAATGTCTTTAGCATCAATAGCTTGAGACATGAACAGGGCTTTCTGGGTGAGGTTTTGTGCATCAGCCCACTGCTGGTTGTGTTCATACAGACCACCCAAGACACCGAGAGCATAGGATTCTGTGCGTTGGTCTTGCAAGCTTTTTGCCTGCTGGACAGCGGTAGCCAATAGCTGAGCTGATGTGCGGATCTGTTCAGGCGATGAGGAGGATGAGGGGGATGATGAGGATG
>CAZZYE010000305.1:0-8090 GCA_964658145.1 uncultured Stigonema sp. | reverse complement strand
CCATTAGCCATTAGCAATTAGCAATTAACCAATTTTGTGAGTCTTTCTCGTAAAGAGGGAACGGGTATTTGGTTGATAATTTCGGCGGCAAAGGCATTAATTAATAAGTTGCGGGCATCATTTTCATCAATCCCTCGGCTTTGCAGGTAGAAAATTTCATCATCTTCCAACTGACTGACCGTAGCACCATGAGCGCATTTAACATTATCGGCAGTAATTTCCAGTTGTGGTTTAGTATCAACTCTAGCTTTAGATGATAACAGCAAATTGCGATTCAACTGCGTTGCATCTGTCAACTGCGCAGGTTTGGGAACAAAAATTTTGCCGTTGAACACTGAATGAGCGCGATCGCCAACAATACACTTATGTAATTGCCGACTTGTACCGTGGGGATAATTCAGGGCGATCGTACTGTGAGTATCCCCCAACTGGTTCCCCCCAATCATCGTCAACCCATTCAGAGTTGTTTCCGTTTGCTCCCCAGTCTGCAAAATCTCTAAATTGTGGCGCGACAGCTTTCCACCAAAAGTTATCGCATTACAAATATACCGACTGTAACGCCCTTGCGAAATAGCACTCTTACCAACATGGAAAGCCGACTCTCCATCCTGCTGTACCCTAACATGACTTACCTGAGCATTCTCCTCCAACCAAATCTCCGTCACCGCATTCGTAAAATAAACCTCTTCCTTGGCGTCTTGAACAACGGATGTTGTAGCGGATATAGCGGATGCTCGATCTTGTCGTTCCACCATTAACTCATCCGTTACATCCGTTCCTATCCGTTGCTCATCTTGGCGGTTCGTATACTCCTCCACTAAACTCACCTGAGAACCACTTTCCGCCACCACCAAACAACGCGGTGAACAAAGCGTTGGCGTCTCACCAGCAGAAATAAACAGCAAATGAATTGGAGTCTCAACCACCACATTCTTCGCCACCCAAACCACAGCGACATCAGTCATCCCTGTAGTATTAAGAGCAGTAAACACTTCCTGCGATCCCGAAGTACAAGCCAAATACTCAAGCACACGGGATCGCGTCTCTACAGGCAAACCAGCCAAATTACTGACAACAACACCATCAGGTAAACCTGCAACTGCTGATAACTCAGGCGCATAAACGCCATTGACAAACACCAAACGACTGTGAACAGCTTCTGGTAGAATTAGTGGCGCGATATCTTGTAAAGACGCGATTGGTGGCGTCTCTACATTAAATTGCACTTGTCGTAGAGAAGACAAATCAGTAAAGCGCCATTCTTCATCGCGGGTGGTAGGGAGAGTGGATTGACGCACCCAAAGCGCAGCGCGATCGCGTAATTCCTGCAACCAATCCTGTAGAGACGCGACTGATCGCGTCTCTACAACATGATTTAACAACCCAGTCAGATAAACATCTCGATCTAGCACAGCAGAAGTCAAGTCAGAAATTGGACTGGGAGAAACTTGAATAGACATTTACACACCCACCTCAGTCACAACTTCCTCAACAATCCAGTCATAACCACGGGATTCTAACTCCAGCGCCAGTTCCTTACCACCACAGATCACAATTCGACCTTGTGCCATCACATGAATATAGTCAGGCACAATATAGTTGAGTAACCGCTGGTAGTGAGTAATCATAATCGTGGCATTCTCCGGACTAGCCAATTGGTTTACCCCATTTGCCACAATTTTCAACGCATCAATATCCAAACCAGAATCCGTCTCATCCAAAATTGCCAATTTCGGTTCCAGTAGCGCCATTTGCAGAATTTCATTCCGCTTCTTCTCGCCACCAGAAAAGCCCTCATTCAAACTGCGACTAAGGAAAGCCGCATTCATCTTCACCACTTCCAGCTTTTGCTCTATCAAATCATCAAAATCAAACGCATCCAATTCCTCTAAACCCTGCGCCTTAAGCCGGGAATTGTACGCCACCCGCAAAAAATCCAAATTGCTCACCCCTGGAATTTCCAACGGATACTGAAACGCCAAAAATATCCCAGCCCTAGCACGTTCCTCCGGTTCCATCTCCAGCAAATTTTGCCCCTGGAAAATCACCTCACCACCAGTCACCTTATACGCCGGATGTCCAGCCAACACCTTCGAGAAAGTACTCTTCCCCGAACCATTCGGTCCCATAATCGCATGCATCTCACCTAACCGCACCTCAAGATCCACACCCTTGAGAATCGGCGTTCCATTAATTTCAGCTGTCAAATCCCTTACCGACAGCACCACTTCACTATTTTCAACAATCATCTTCTCTCTCTTCTTCCTTCGCGCCCTTTGCACGGCAGTTGCTTCAAGCCGGGGAACCCTTTCGGCAGTCGCCTACAGAGGGAAACCCTCCTACAGCGCTGCCTCACCAACGCACTGCCTTGTCTTCACGGTTCGTTATTTAATCCGTAGATACACACACATTAACTCAGATTATTTGTGATATTTAATCTCCGTGTATCCACGTTCATCTGCAATTCATTTCTAACCAACACTACCTTCCAACTTCAAACTCAACAACTTATCAGCTTCCACCGCGAACTCCATCGGCAGCTGATTAAACACATCTTTACAGAAACCGCTAACCATCATTGAAACAGCATCTTCTGCCGAAATGCCTCGCTGCGCGAAGTAAAATAGTTGGTCTTCCCCAATCTTAGAAGTAGAAGCTTCATGCTCCACCTTCGCCGCCTGATTTTGCACTTGGATGTAAGGGAAAGTATTAGCATGGGCATTATCCCCAATCAGCATCGAGTCGCACTGGGAATAATTTCTTGCTCCTTCTGCCTTCGGATTGATTTTCACCAAACCCCGATAGCTATTGCTGGATTTCCCGGCAGAAATTCCCTTAGAAATAATCGTGCTGCGGGTATTTTTGCCAACGTGAATCATCTTAGTACCGGTGTCTGCTTGCTGCATATGATTTGTCAGCGCTACAGAGTAAAACTCACCCACAGAGTTATCACCCACCAAGACACAGCTAGGATACTTCCAAGTGATGGCACTGCCTGTCTCTACTTGTGTCCAAGAAATCTTAGAATTCACACCTTGACATAAACCGCGCTTGGTGACGAAGTTGTAAATACCACCTTTGCCGTTAGCATCGCCGGCGTACCAGTTCTGTACGGTTGAGTATTTAATCTCGGCATTGTCAAGAGCGACGAGTTCTACAACAGCAGCGTGCAACTGGTTGCTATCGTACATCGGCGCGGTACAGCCTTCCAGATAAGAAACGTGGCTGTCTTCTTCGGCAATAATGAGTGTCCGCTCGAATTGTCCTGTGTCACCGTTGTTAATGCGGAAGTAGGTAGACAGTTCCATCGGGCATTTCACGCCTTTAGGAATATAAACGAAGGAACCATCACTGAATACAGCCGCATTCAAAGCCGCAAAGTAGTTATCTGCTGGTGGAACAACGCTACCCAGGTATTTCTGCACTAATTCCGGGTGTTCCTGCAATGCTTCGGAAATAGAGCAGAAAATGACGCCTTCTTTGAAGAGCTTTTCCTTGAAAGTGGTGGCGATGGAAACGCTATCAAAAATCGCATCAACGGCTACGTTGGAAAGTCGCTTCTGTTCGGACAGGGAAATTCCTAGCTTCTCGAAGGTTTCTAAAATTGCTGGATCAACTTCGTCTAAGCTGTTCAGTTTTTTCTGGCTCTGCTTCTTCGGTGCTGAGTAGTAAATGATATCTTGATAATTAATTGGCGGATACTTGACGTTGGGCCAAGTTGGTTCTGTCATTTTCAGCCACTGGCGGTAAGCTCTGAGGCGAAATTCCAGCATAAACTCCGGCTCATTCTTCTTAGCGGAGATCAGGCGAACAATGTCCTCGTTCAGTCCACGCGGAATTGTGTCGGCTTCAATGTCAGTGACAAAGCCGTACTTGTAGGGCTGGTTGACTAAGGTCTTGACAGTGGCGCTCATCGTTAATTTTCTCTGTGGTACAGTTGGGAATTTCTTTAAGGATGGGAGACGGGCTGTTTACCCTTAATTCCCATGGACAGTCGCCGAGTTGTTACACGGCTGCTATTATAAGGATAGACATTAAAACAACAAGTATGTTGTTTAATATATCTTCATTTTAGGCTAGATTAACAACGACAATGTTGTCAAAGTCAAATTTTCCAACAAATTTATGGGACGAAGATGGCGATTACCCACCAGTCCTCAACTAAGCAAGATATCCTAGAATATCTCCTGAACCACTCGCAAGCAACAGCAATCGAGCTAGCCGCCAGTTTAGATGTTAGCCCCCAAGCAATTCGTCGTCATCTCAAGGATTTAGAGGCAGAGAAATTAATTCTGTTCTCGTCGGTGCAGGCGGGGATGGGACGTCCTCAGCATATTTATCACTTGAGTCATCAGGGACGCGATCGCCTGAGTCGGACAGCAAGCGATCGCCAAAGTGATAGCTACGGTCAATTTGCCGTTTCTTTACTGAATACCTTAGCAGAAACGGTGGGACATGACCAGGTAACTTCGATTTTACGAAAACAGTGGGAGCGTAAAGCACTTTTATATCGAGAGCGCTTAGGTAACGCAACGCTACCGCAGAGGGTAGTAACCTTGGTAGAACTGAGAAAAGCTGAAGGCTTCATGGCTGAGTGTCACCCTGTAGATGCGAGTGAGTCATCACAGGGCGATCGTTTTATCTTAACTGAGCATAATTGCGCGATTTCCAACGTTGCCGAGTCATTCCCTAGTGTATGCGGTCATGAATTAGAAATGTTCGCCGCAGTGCTACCCGACTGTACAGTAGAGCGCACCCACTGGATTATCAACGGCGAACACCGTTGTGGCTATTTAGTCCAAGCACGAAAACAAAAACCGAAAGAATAAATTAGTTTTCATATTAATTTTAGACTATTGGTAATCGGTAATCGGTAATCTGTTTTACCAATTAGCCATTAGCCATTAGCAATTCATATGGACTCACAACCACAGCAACCTTCAACACAATTTCTCACCCTAGAAGAATCAGCAAACGTTGATGCGGCTTTACTTTCTTCCCCGGAGAAATTTTTAACTAGATTGACGATTTCTTCGCTTAAACTTTTGCAGCACATTGCTCAAGAGTACAATGTAGCCATTGAAGATTTGACAGTGCAGCAAATTATCGCTTGGTTTGAAAAAGATGGCAAGATTCGCCGAGAACAGGGAATCGAAGCTTCATATTTAAAGTGGTAGTGGTTAGTAGGGGCGAACGGCCGTTCGCCCGTACAGTGGTGACTAGAACAACTAACCACTAACTACTAACAACTATCAACTAACAAAAAAGCACCCTTTCCAGGGTGCTATAAACAGTATTGACATTTTGTTTTACCAAATATTTTTTAGGTGTAATTGTTGGTACGCGGAGTGCGAGCGCCTGCTGCTGCTCCAATCATTGAAGCAAGTAAACCTAATAAGGAACCGAATACAAACCACCACAATCCCGAACGTACATTTGCAGCAATGTCACGAGCTTGTTGAGCGGATACTTTAGGCGCATTCACATTCGACGACAAGTTAGTACCTTGCTGTTGCACTTGGTTGATAACTGCCCCTGCATTGGAAGCAGCAACACCAAAAGTACCCGATACACCACTTGCCAATAGCCAAGAACTAATTGCCAAAGTTGTAGCCCAGAGAATTGCGCCGTTGAGAAGAGCCGTACTACGGTTCATTGGACCACAAGCACGGGCTGTAACCCAACCACCAGTGAACAGAGAAATCAACAAGCCGATAGTTGACCAAATCCCGACATTACCGGCAACGTCAGATGCAATTGTTCTAGGTCTACCAGAGTCTTCAATAGTGCCTGCTCCAATTGCACTAAACAAGGCGCTTAATATTAACTGCGTGGCTAAGGCAACCAACAACCCAGAAATAATTGGTCCCCAACGAACACGGTCATGGTAATCACCAACTCGACCTACTATAGCAGGCTCATTAATAACATCGTCGCCTACTCTATTTGTGTAAGACATACCCTAATAATCCTCTCAATTTATCAGTAAATTTTTTCAGGTAGTTTTATGCTTATGTTTCAAATTAAATGGCAAATTATGATTTTGAGTATCTATCAACAGAAAGAGTTTATAACTCTATCTTTAGTGAGAAAAAAAAGACTATTTTAAGAAATTAAATTCAATATTTTTTAACTATTCGTATCTATATAAATTTTATTATATGTTGAAAAAAATAATTGTTGCAAATAAAACTCATATAGGATTTCTATTTGATTTTTGAAATACACGTAGGGTGGGCATTGCCCACCATATCTCAATAAGGTTCAGTAGTTGTTTACCAACCGTAAACCTATGTAGAGACGCGAAATTTGAGCCAGCGCTGCAGGAGGGTCTCCCTCCGTAGGCGACTGGCGTCGCGTCTCTACACAACCTAAAATTCCCAACGATAACCCTTAACTGAACTGTGTTGCACCATATCTGGGTTTTGGTGGGCAATGCCCACCCTACTTAAAATTTTTCACAAATAATTTAGAATTCTTATAAATCAGTGAAAACAATTTCAATCTCAATTCTAGTCAATAGGTAATTGACCTATAAGTATTAAGAAATATGTAGATTACGCTGATGTTTTGATAAAAATCCTTCAGCTTAGGTAAGTTAATGCAAAATCGGGAACATTGCAAATGCGTAGGCTGTCATTAGAGATTACCTGACGGAATATTGGATAAATGCATCTGCTCCTTAACGTAGTGTCCGCTGTTCTTATTGTAAAGAGCGCTGTTTATAGAAGCTGCGCAAATAGATACTTATAGCTGTCAGTGCGTCTACCGATGATATGCCGAATGCCAACCAAAAATACTTGAATAAATTGTTGCTGTAAATACATGTTGATAACTATCTAAATACCATCTGCTATAAACTGCGGTTACCATTTTTGCTTGGTTATATGCAGTAATAAAGACATGATTGTAGGTAATGATTTGTAGCTTGTCAAAAATGAAATGGTAACAAAATAGACGACTGTACTCTGGTGTAAACTCTAGAACATGGTTAACTATTTATAAATCTTTTGTAAAAGTAAAGAAATGGAGTTTTCAAAATCGAATATTTTTGTTTTAATGGACAAGCATTTACGGAAGTTGTAGAAAAAATTGCAAAAACTTTCAGGTAATTAACTGTGTATAATCGAACATCGTTAGTAGTAAGTGTTCTCTTGATCGGAAGCATTGCTGTAACAATGCCCTCAGTAACTCAAGCTCAGGTATTATTGGCGCCACAAAAAAGCAGTACAGAGGTAAAACAACTTCTACAAGAAGGGCGAAAGCTAGTGGATAGGGGCGATTATAATGGCGCGATCGCCGTTTATCAAAAAGCAGCAAGCTTGGAGCCGAAAAACGCCACAATTTCTGCAGGCATTGGGTATTTGTATGCTCAACAAGGAAATTTGTCCGCAGCGTTAGCAGCTTACCGCCGTGCTGTTGCCCTCAACCCTAACAATGGCGATTATCAATACGCTTTAGGTTACGTCAGCGGTAATTTGGGAGACTATAAGGGAGCAAAGGAAGCTTACCGTCATACGATCCAACTCAGCCGGAATAACGTCAATGCCTATTTGGGATTGTCTACAGTCCTGCTGCATTTGAGAGAATACGATAATTCTAAGTGGGCATACGAGCAAGCTGTAAAGCTGGACCCGAAAAACCCTCAGGCTTACGAATTGCGGGGTACGATGTTGGTGAAGCAGGGTAAATCCAAAGAAGCAATTGTCGTGTTTCAACAAGCTCGTGATTTGTACGAACGCCAGGGTAAGTCAGAAAGTGTCGCTAGGGTAAATGCCGTGTTGCATACTTTAGGGGTGTGAAATTAATCTAATTGGCGATCGGGTGATATTAGATAGCTATTTTCTTGCTGGAGACGGACAAGGCACTGCGCTGGTGATTCTGCTCGCAGTACATCCGAGTGTTTCCGGACGTAAGAAACTGCGGTGCTGTAGGAGGGAAACCCGCAACTCACGGCGACTGCCGCTCATGGTTCCCCGGCTTAGAGGATGTGCCGTGCAGATGAAAGATGCGGACAGTTGTTTGTTCTTTTGCTTTGTATCCGCGTGTATCAGCGTCTGCTTCTCTGAAGTCAGCGATCGCTCTAGTAC
>CAZZYE010000304.1:0-8098 GCA_964658145.1 uncultured Stigonema sp. | reverse complement strand
TTTTTTTTCTTTTCCTGTTCCCTGTTCCCCGTTAAGAGTTCCCTTTTTTTATCAGTGGAAAGAAATTACAGATCCGAAAACTCCACAATGACGTTTTTACAAGCCTCGACGACAATTTGAGGAAAAGAGGACAATAACAATGCCCGAAAGTAAATCAAAATTTTTAATTCCTGCTGTTGGCACTGCTGTAGTTGTGGCTGGAGGTATTGCTGCCTACATGTATTTTAAAAGTGGACCTACTGGCGATGTCTCAGGAGCTTTGGCAAGTGCCAAAATTGTACCAAATGAGGCAATTATGGCAACTTATATTTCCACTGACCCGAAAGTTTGGGCAAAGTTACAGCAGTTTGGGACTCCAGAAGCACAAAAGGTCGTGGCACGCGGTTTGCAGAACTTTAATCAAGAGGTGTTAAATGATAGCAACATTTCTTATGAAAAAGATTTAGAACCTTGGGTCGGTGGTGTGATGATTGCTATGATGCCACCAAGTGCAGCCAAAAGTGTGCAAAATGCTCAACCTCCGGCACAAGAACCAAATAATATTCTCATGGTAGTGGGAATTAAAGATAAAATTAGCGCCTTGAATTTTGCCAACAAATTGAAGTCACAAAAAGGCGTCACGAGTAAAGAAATTGACTATAAAGGAGAAAAAATTACCGAAACAACAGGCAAAAATACACCAACTTACAGTGCAGTATTAAATAATACTTATTTAGTATTAGCTCCCCAAAAGCTAGCTGTAGAACATGCCATTGACACTTATAAAGGAGAACCTTCTTTTGCAAGTAAAGAAGGTGCAAATAACATCCTGACAAAAGGAGTGGATCTAGAAAACACCTTGGCACAAATTTACGTGCCAAACTATACGGATATGATCCAGAAATTGATCGCCACAAATCCGAAAGCAACGCAGTTACCCCCACAAACCTTGGCACAATTGAAACAGGTGAAATCTATGGTGGCGGGTGTAGGTCTTGATAATGTGGGAGTCAGGATGAAGGCTCTAGCCAATTTAGATCCAGAGTTGGTTAAATTCCAGTATCAAAATACCGACTCGCGAGTCGTGTCTCAATTACCTGCTGATACTTTTGCTATGGTCAGCGGACAGGGAATCAGTACTTGGTGGTCAGCGTTAGTGGAATCAAAAGATTATCCTGACTTGAATCAAGCACTCCAGCAGATGCGCGCACAAACGAAATCAGTCAATATTGACCTGGATAAAGAAGTTTTTGGCTGGATGAATGGGGAATTTGCTGTCGCCGCCATTCCATCGACTCCTGCTGTGTTGACACCAGTTGGTTTTGGGGCAGCCTTCGTATTTCATACAAGCGATCGCCAAACTGCTGAATCCACCTTCACCAAACTAGATACCCTCGCCAAATCACAACAAGTCAATATAGCCCAAAGAAATATTAGCGGTAAAGATGTAACGGAATGGCAAATCCCCCTACAAGGCGCTTTACTAACACATGGTTGGCTCGATCAAGATACCGTATTTGTGGCTCTTGGTGGACCTGTAGCTGACGCGCTGACTGCTCCTAAAAATCAGTCTTTAGATAGTAGCGAAAACTTTAAAGTTGTAGCTGGGTCGTTGCCAAAGCCGAATGGTGGTTACTTTTACTTGGATATGGACAAAACCATGTCCCTGGTCAACCGTTTTGCTAGTACACCTCACCAGCCTATTTCTCCTGAAGCGAGTACTATCCTAAATTCTATTCGTGGTTTGGGACTAACAGCTACAAGCCCTGACAAATCTACCAGTAGAATGGAGATGCTGTTAGCACTGAAGCAGAAAACAGCTTCTTAGGAATTGCTAATTGCTAATTGTGAGTCCAGTGCGCTTATGAGGGTTTCCCTCCGCAGGCAACTGGCGATAGCGCAGCGATCTTCGAGGCACGAGCGTCACCCGAAGGGTCAATTTTTACTATTAGCGATTAACCACTAACAACTAACAACCAACAAATCTAAACGTTCACCACAGACAGCACATTGCTTGCTGCTTGTTTCAACAATTCTGCCTTATCGGTACGCTCCCAGGGCAAGTCTAAATCATTGCGTCCCAAATGACCGTAAGCCGCGACGTCCTGATAAAAACGTCCGCCACGTTCACTTGGCAGGTTGCGTAAACCGAAGGTATGAATAATCCCTGCTGGGCGCAGTTCAAAATGCTGTTTCACTAATTCCAGCAAGGTGTCGTCATCGACTTTGCCGGTGCCAAAGGTTTCCACCAAAATGCTGACTGGTCGCGCTACGCCAATCGCATAACTTAGCTGGACTTCACATTTTTCTGCTAACCCGGCGGCGACAATGTTTTTCGCCGCATAACGACAGGCATAAGCAGCACTGCGGTCTACCTTTGTGGGGTCTTTACCAGAAAATGCGCCGCCGCCATGTCGGGAATAGCCACCGTAGGTATCAACAATAATCTTGCGTCCAGTTAAACCCGAATCTCCCTGAGGTCCACCAATGACAAATTTGCCAGTAGGGTTGACTAAAAAGCGTGTTTGCTCATCCGGCTTAATGTCAATATCGACAAAAGCTGGTTCAACCACCGCTGACCAAAGGTCATGTTTAATCTTTTCCTGCACAAGAGCTTCATCGGTGATTTCTCCGATTGTCGCTGTGTGCTGAGTGGAAACCAGGATAGTATCAATTCCTACAGGTCGTCCGTCTTCGTAAGCTATAGTGACTTGGGTTTTGCCATCTGGGCGCAGGTATGGCAACTGACCTGTCTTGCGGACTGCTGCTAATCGCCGAGCAACACGGTGGGCTAGGCTGATCGGCAAGGGCATGAGTTCTGGTGTTTCGTTACAAGCGAAACCGAACATCAGCCCCTGATCGCCAGCACCAATGCTATCGAATAGCTGATCGCTATCCTGCTCACGGATTTCTTGAGCGCTGTTAACGCCTTGGGCAATATCAGGCGATTGTTCGTCCAAAGCTACAATCACCGAACAGCTGCTAGCACAAAATCCGTTCTCGCCATCGTTATAGCCAATTTCGGCTATTTTTTTGCGGACGAGATTTACGTAATTTACATTGGCTTTGGTGGTAATTTCACCAGTGAGTAGTACTAAGCCAGTATTGACCACAACCTCAGCAGCAACACGGCTGCTAGGATCTTGGGTAAGTAGGGCATCCAGAATTGTATCAGAGATCTGATCGCAAATTTTATCTGGATGTCCTTCGGTCACTGACTCGGAGGTAAAGAGATAGCGACGTGACAAATGTAATTCCTCCATAAGAAGGTTTTCAGCTGGCTAAATGTATACCTTTAGTTCAGCTACTTCAATTTGAGATCATAACAATATTTTTACAATCACAATTCACACTTATGTTATCTTCATGAAAATAAGCAACTATCACCATGCTTTTTTGAAGATAAACAAAAGTTGTCTCCAAGATTGGGGGTGTTAGTTGACTGTTGATGGTTGATTGCTGCCTACCAACTAACCACTAACTAATCACAAAAAAACGGGGACACGCAAAAGCATCCCCAAAAGCTTTGAAGGTCAACACAGTAGCTTTATACTTGAATAGCCAGCTTTGCTTCCTTAGCTGTTAACCGCTCGTAGGCTCCACGCATTTTCAAACCTGTCAATACTTGGAACAATCCAGTACCATTGTTAGAACCTGGATACTCACGGTGCTGAAGTAACAAGTGAGTCATCTCACCTTGGTATTTAGTGGATGTTTTGCTCAGATGAGTTTCGATGTAAATTACTTCCTCCAGGTTGTCAAATTGACCATCTACCTCCAATACTGAGACGTAGCGACCGTAGTAGACATCTGAACCGTAGTACAGTTGCATACCAGGGTAGGAACAAGTCAGCTTGCGTCCGCAGGGAGTCCATTGAATTGTTGACCCTTCATCAAATAGGTATGAGGGTTCAAAACCTTCTTTGTCTTCCCGTTGAAGCATGCGTACCCGCAAAACTTTGCGGTCTTTGTCGTCTTTAATCAAGTTGGTGGGTAATACCTGGAGAACCACATCAGCAAACTCTCTTTGCGGTTCAATGTACTTTGTAAAATCAGGTTTACGGGAATTGATTTGCGCCAAGACATCTTCGTAGCGGTGACCGCGTTCAGCCATGTCTCGCTGAATTTTCCAGGCAATTTTAACTTCATCGCTAATGTCGAAGTAGACGCTGAAGTCAATGAGCGATCGCACCCGCTCATCATATAAAGGATGCAGCCCTTCGATCACTAAAATGTGATTTGGATTAACTCGCTCTGGCGGATCGATCGCGCCGGTTTCGTGGTTGTAAATCGGCTTGTCTATTGCTTGACCATTTTTGAGCGCTTTAATTTGCTCATACATGAGGTCAAAATTGTTGGCTCTGGGGTCAAGTGCAGTTATTCCTGTTTCTTTGCGCTGCTTGCGATCTAGAGAATGATAGTCATCCAAGCAGATGACTGTCATTAACTCTTCACCGAATAAATCCATCAGACGACGCAAAAATGTAGATTTACCGCAACCTGAGTCTCCAGCAACTCCAATCAGTACCACCCGTTCCGCCTTAAGAGTCATAAATCTCCTCGCTTATACTAAATAAAAGATGAGTCAATGAATAATTTTTCACACAGCTTTCTTTGAAGCTAGGCGCTCACCCATTGGTTTGTTCTGCGTTTTTGCCATCCAGCAGCGTAATGACACATTGGACGGGTGTACAACCAAACAGTAGTTGCCGTCTAACTAGTCTGAATCCGTTGCTAGTAAGTATTTAGTCCTAATATAATATTGAATTTTAACAGAAGCGGGTATTCTATACAAGGCTAACTGTCAGGAAGAGTCATGTGGTTCCGTAATCATGCTAGGGCAAGATGCTGGGCGGTAATTTTGCCCATATCCTTAAGAAATATGAGCTTGAGCGCTTGTTGCATCGCACTCTCCAGAGCTTGACAGATATTTCAAATTACGTAAAAATCATCATAATTACTGATGTTCAGGTTTGCCGCTGTCATAATATTGTAGCTAGACTTGTCCTGTTCATGGAAATAGCGGTATTAATTCACAAAAAAACATTAAATTGACTCATTATTAACATTCTCCAAAAGACTTATCCTCTAGTTTAGAAGATGTACAGGTGTGTGCTTTGCAATGCCTGCAGGTGGTTGGCGAGTGTACGAGCGCGTTTGCATTGGTCAGGGAATGCCACTTTAAGAGGGTGCTAACTTTATCAAACCGAAATCCGGTAAAATAAAGCTAGCTTGTGCTGGGATTCGTTTTTTTTTGCGAAAAGGTTAAGTAAACATCGGAGTGGTAGAAGGAATGTACATTCAAGGTGCTGTTGAAGGTGCTGCCAACACAGAATTAGGTAGCCGGGTCTTCGTCTACGAAGTGGTGGGTCTGCGTCAGAGCGAAGAAACAGATAAAACGAACTACCCAATTCGTAAAAGTGGCAGTGTGTTCATCAAGGTGCCTTACCACCGCATGAATCAGGAAATGCGACGGATAACTCGCCTAGGCGGCAAAATTGTTAGCATCCAGCCCTCGAACGCTTTACACCAAGTTAATGGTAAAGCCTCCATAGTCAGTGCTAACACCGAAGCGATTAGCAACGCCACATCTGAGGAAACTGCTAACACTGAAGGAAATGGTAAAGCCGCATCTGTAGCTGAACAACAGCCCACGAACAAGGAAACAAAAGGCAACACCATGACTCAAGCGAAAGCCAAAAAAGAAGCTCATGCTGACGTTCCGGTAAACATTTACCGTCCAAATGCTCCTTATATTGGTAAATGTATATCCAACCAAGAGTTGGTTGGTGAGGGTGGAATCGGCACTGTCCGTCATCTGAAATTTGACATTTCAGGTGGAGATTTGCGGTATCTAGAAGGACAAAGTATCGGCATTATCCCGCCGGGATTGGACAAGAACGGTAAGCCTGAAAAACTCAGGCTGTACTCCATCGCCTCGACTCGTCATGGCGATGACGTAGATGACAAGACAGTATCACTTTGCGTCCGCCAGTTAGAGTACAAGCACCCAGAAACAAACGAAACAGTCTACGGTGTTTGCTCTACTCACCTGTGTTTTCTTGAACCTGGGACAGATGTAAAAATCACAGGTCCTGTGGGTAAAGAAATGTTGTTACCAACAGACACCGACGCTAAGGTGATCATGATGGCGACAGGAACAGGTATCGCCCCGATGCGGGCTTACTTGTGGCGGATGTTCAAGGATCAAGAAAGAGCAGCTAACCCAGAGTACCAATTTAATGGTTTCGCTTGGATGATATTTGGTATTCCCACAACTGCGAATATCCTATATAAGGAAGAACTGGAAGAAATACAACAGCGGTATCCGGATAACTTCCGCCTCACTTACGCCATCAGCCGCGAACAGAAAAACGCCCAAGGTGGCAGAATGTACATCCAAGACCGTGTGGCAGAACACGCAGATGAACTGTGGCAGTTGATTAAAGAGGAAAAAACCCACACCTACATTTGCGGTTTGCGAGGCATGGAAGATGGCATTGATGCCGCTTTGACAGCTGCTGCTAGTAAGGAAGGTGTAACTTGGAGTGATTACCAGAAGGAAATCAAAAAAGCAGGTCGCTGGCACGTAGAAACCTATTAATTTTAGTCATTAGTCATTAGACATCTCCGAAAAAGAATGTAGAGACGCGACCGATCGCGTCTCTACAAGGATTTCAAGTAATGCATAATTAATTTTCGGAGATGTCTATTAGTGATTAGTATTAGACTTTGGACAAATGACAATCAGTTAGTTAGTAGGTGAGGTACATGCCTCACCTACAATTGTTATTACTGATATTTGGTGTGAGGCTTGTGGGTGTAAAGCTGGGAATACTAGGATTAGGCACTGTGGGAACGGGTACAGTGCAATTGTTACTAGATCGCGTTGGACGTCACCCGTTGTTGCAGGAGATAGAAATATATCGTGTGGGGGTGCGATCGCTTGATAAACCGCGTGCAGTTCAACTGCCAAAGGATGTGTTTACCACAGATTTAGACAGCATTGTTACCGATCCGGCGGTGGATATTGTGGTCGAAGTCATGGGGGGACTAGAAAGGGCGCGATCGCTGATCCTTCTCGCAATCAAAGCTCATAAACACGTTGTCACCGCTAATAAAGCCGTGATCGCCCGCTATGGCGATGAAATCTTCACAGCAGCGGAGCAAGCTGGGGTTTATATCATGCTTGAAGCTGCTGTTGGCGGTGGTATTCCAGTGATTCAACCCCTAAAGCAATCTTTAAGTGTTAACCGCATTCACGCCGTTACTGGCATCGTTAACGGTACTACTAACTACATCCTCACGCGAATGGCAACGGAGGGCAGTAGCTTTAGCAATGTCTTGGCTGATGCCCAAAGGTTGGGTTACGCTGAAGCAGACCCCACTACTGATGTGGATGGATTGGACGCTGCAGACAAAATTGCCATCCTCGCATCAATAGCCAATGGTTGCCGCATTAAATTAGAAGATGTGTATTGTGAAGGTATTCGGCAAGTAAGCAAGACGGATATTGCCTATGCCGAAAAATTGGGATTTGTAATTAAATTACTGGCGATCGCCAAACGTGTACAGACGTTCCGGCGGAACGTCTCTTCCCCTCCCCCCCTCTCAGTCAGAGTGCATCCAACCTTGGTATCTCAAGCACACCCCCTAGCCAGCATTAACGGGGTTAATAACGCCATTCTCATCGAAGGTGAACCCCTTGGACAGGTGATGTTTTTCGGTCCTGGTGCTGGTGCCGGAGCAACAGCTAGTGCTGTTTCA
The DNA here is from genome assembly GCA_964658145.1 of uncultured Stigonema sp. GTDB lineage: Bacteria > Cyanobacteriota > Cyanobacteriia > Cyanobacteriales > Nostocaceae > Stigonema. Next base: position 352 of record CAZZYE010000304.1, on the reverse strand, counting down.
TCTGATATTTTAAATATAGTAGCTGCCCTAAAAACCAGTACAATAACAACACCAAATCCGCTGCTAACTTCTAGGCATCAGGACGAATGTCAAATTTTACCGATGACAGAACTGGTGACACGATTTTATGCTCGTTTTCTGACTAAAGACCAACCAGGAGTTATTGGTAAATTAGGCACTTGCTTTGGCAATCACAGAGTTAGTTTGGAATCAGTTGTCCAAACAGGCGAACAGGAAGAACTAGCAGAGATTGTTGTTGTCACCCACGATGTTCGAGAAGGCGATTTTCGGAAAGCCTTGACAGAAATTAGCACATTGGAAGCAATAGATAGTATTCCCAGTTTACTGCGAG
>CAZZYE010000303.1:0-8140 GCA_964658145.1 uncultured Stigonema sp. | reverse complement strand
CTACTCCCCCTACTTACCCCATTCCCCATTCTTACTTTTGTAGCAATGGGGACAGCATTTGCTGCTTAGGGATATCAACATTTAGCCAATCATCTAGCAAAATGCCACCTGTATCAGCACTGTTAGGATTCCAACTCCAGTAAGCAAAGCTTAAGTTTTTCTTTTGAATATATTTTACAAACTCATTTTGCCAAATTCCTTCTTTGGAATTTGTGTCTACTTTTCTGCCACCAAACTCCCCAATTAATATGGGAGCAATCTTCTGACTAGAAATATATTGAAATCCTATTTGCCAACGTTTGACAAGATTTTTCGGAAAACTGGGGTCGGAAAAGTAGGGTTGATTATATACTCCAGGACCGTACTCATGGAGGGAATAGACGAGTTTGTTCCAACGTGATAAACGTACTGGATAGCGCTTCACTCCTTCTAAATTTCCCCCTTGCCAATGCCACTGCAGTTTTTGACCAGGGACATTATTTTCTACCCCTTCCACTACAATCAGCCAGTTAGGATTAACAGCGAGAATTGCATTGCCAGCGCGTTCTGCTGCTAGTCGCCAATCGGTGGTTAGGTCGTAAGTACCCCAGCTTGCTTTCCCAGAAGGTTCGTTTTTTAAATCTGCACCGATAACATTAGCTTGATTTTTGTATCTGTTGGCTAACATTTTCCAGGTATCGACCCAGTCTGTTTCTGTAAAGCCTTCTCCGTACCACAATTCAGAAATGCGCCGATCGTTAAGACGGTGGCTGTCAAGTATAATCAACAACCCCTGACGTTCGGCTGATTGAATGATTAAGTCCATGACTTCTAAAGGTGTTTTACCTTGCAGTTCTTGATTGCTGCCAATTTTGAAGTCAATGCCGCTGACCGACGGTGACCGCACTCCAGCCACAGAGTAGGGCAACCGAATCAGGTTATATCCTAGGCTTTTAATTTGCGCTAACATTTCTTGATAATCGCGCTTCCACAAGCCTCCGGGAGCGTGAGATTCTGTTTCCATACCAAACCAGTTGACACCTCTGAGTAATACTGTATTGCCTTGAGCATCAACGATTTTTGCACCATGGCTTGAAAGTGGCAATTGTACTGTCATTGCCGCACTAGCCGAATCTAACTGGTTAATAGCAGGCAATTTTGTCAAAATACTCCCCAATAAAATTACTAAAGCTACTGAAAATATTAGTAATTGCTGGTAAGGTTTTAGCTTGTTCTGTTTCTTTTTAGGGGCGGATCGCATATCTGCCGATTCAGGGCAATTTAATGTTTTAATCTGTTATAACCTGCCCGTGAAAAAATGCGTTAAAATTAGGTATTCAAACTATCAGCAAGCTGGTAGAGAGCTTCTGGGATGACAAATGCCTCTTCTTACCTATATGCTTGAGTAGTGTAAAGAATATAATTATACAATTGGGCTTGCCATGGGCGGGTCTACCTACAATTGATCCAATGTTCAACCAAAAAACCGGGCATTTAGGCAGATTTTTATGTATAATACTACAAGACTATGGAAAAATCATCACACGAAACCGAAGCAAAGAGGTTTGGGAGTGGAGCAAGAAAATAGTAAAAGTTGGTACGCCTGCTCCTACCGTTAGACTATTGACCTTTCCCGTAAGGGTAAGGCAGAAAAGTTCCTGTATTTATTCACCTTCTTAAGCAAACCACGTGCTGGAAACCGTGGGAGTATCAAAAAAATCCAGGTTAAGCTAGAGAAGAGAGTTAGGGTTAGCTTTGCACCCTTTCGGGTAATGAGCAAAACTTATTCTCAGTTAAAAATTTTCAATCATTTGGCATTGTCCTTACTCCATGCTGCGAATCATTACTCAGCAGGCAGACGTCAGAGCAGAACTCCAAAGGATCTGCGATCGCACCCATGATGAACAGGTGCTTCACAAAGAGGCAACAGTGCGGGAAGTGTTGCAGGCAGTGAAGCGCCAAGGCGATAAAGCCGTGTTACATTACACAGCTGAATTTGATCAACAAACTCTCAAGCAAGAAGAACTACGTGTTACAGGCTCGGAACTAGATGCTGCTTACCAACAAGTATCGAAAGAGTTGCTCCAGGCAATTCGACTCGCTTGCCGCCAAATTGAGGCATTTCACCGCCAGCGAGTTCCGAAAAGCTGGGTAAACTTTGGGGATGATGATGTAGTACTAGGCAAGCGTTACACTCCCGTAGACCGCGCAGGTCTATATGTCCCTGGTGGTCGCGCTACCTATCCAAGTACGGTACTTATGAATGCGATTCCAGCTGCCGTGGCTGGTGTACCGCGTGTGGTGATGGTAACACCACCAGGCGTAGGAAAGGCGATTAACCCAGCAGTGTTAGTCGCTGCCCAAGAAGCTGGAGTCCAAGAAATTTATCGCGTCGGGGGGGCGCAAGCGATCGCCGCTTTAGCTTACGGCACAGAAACAATTCCTAAAGTTAATGTCATCACTGGACCTGGTAACATTTACGTTACCCTAGCGAAAAAACTTGTCTACGGCATCGTCGGCATCGATTCCTTAGCGGGACCAAGTGAGGTGCTGATTATTGCTGATGAAGCAGCAAATCCAGTACATGTTGCTGCTGACTTGTTAGCGCAAGCAGAACATGACCCGATGGCAGCGGCAATTTTGTTGACGACGGATGCTGCTTTGGCAAAGAACGTACAAGTTGCCGTGGAAAGACAACTCGTCGATCACCCCCGTCGGATAGACACAGAAAAGGCGATCGCTCACTATGGCTTAATTGTGATTGTCGAATCACTCGAAGCGGCAGCAGAACTCTCGAATGAGTTTGCTCCCGAACATTTAGAGCTAGAAGTAGAAGATCCTTGGGCACTATTACCACAAATTCGCCATGCTGGTGCTATTTTCTTGGGCTACTCTACCCCAGAAGCAGTAGGAGACTATTTGGCAGGACCAAACCACACCTTACCGACTTCTGGAGCTGCTCGCTATGCCTCGGCATTGGGAGTCGAAACGTTCTTGAAACACTCCAGCATCATCCAATACTCCCAAACCGCGCTGTCCAAGGTTGCTGGTGCAATTGACTTGCTAGCTACAGCTGAGGGTTTGCCATCCCATGCTGAATCAGTTAGACGCCGAGTTGAAGAGGAAGATTAATTCTAAATTCTTATCTTGAGGAGACGAGAGCGGTGCTAAAGACTATTTTGGTAGCTCTGGACGATTCAGAACTTGCAGATAGAGTCATTGAAACTTTGCAGGAATTGGTACTACCACAAGACAGCAAAGTTATTCTCTGTCATGTATTTCCCACGCCGGAGTCAGAAATGGAACTACCCGCTGATCGTCCTCATCCAGAGTCACCAGCACGATCTTATTTACAAATTGAAAAACAGCTGCAATCTTACCAAGCCCAGTTATCAGTTCAAACTGAATTAGAGATAGTAACAGGCGATCCGGCAGAGGAAATTATTCGCCTTGCTAATATTTATCAAGCTGACTTAATTGTCATTGGCAGTCGTGGATTAACTGGTATAACACGAATTGTCCAAGGCTCTATTAGTATTCAAGTAGTAGAAGATGCTCAGTGTTCAGTGTTAGTAGTCAAGCCGAGATAATCTATTATATATATCTCTCGTTCCCGGGCTGCCGCCTGGGAATGCCATCTTGTGGGCTGCCGCCTCCCGAATAGTTACTAATTCGTAATTCGTAATCTCATATCTTGCACCACTATGAGTGTTGCGAAAATAAAAGCCCAAAAAGCTTATGATTTCGTAGGGTGGGCATTGCCCACCAAAACCCGCAAAAGTAATCGCTGTTAATGAACCCAAAATACTCATAGGTTCGGGGACGGGGGCACTGAAATTGGAAATATTGACCGAACCACCAAAAGAGGTCTTGGTCGTTGTTGCTATCTCGAAACCGAATAGATCCCCTGTGTTTACTGATACAGACTAAGATCCTTTACCAGTATCATTAGCAGTATCAGTGTAAATAGGTGTAGCTACATTATTTAAGACAAAGTTGAATGGGTTATTAGAAGCTGGCTTGTCAGCTGTGTAGTAATCCCACTGGTAACTCACTACTCCATTTGCAAGGGATCTAGCTGTGTAATCGGTCACACCAGTATTTGTGCTGCTTCCATAAAGCGTTATCTCGTTGGGAGCGTTTGTTGTGTCCGCATAGCCGTCGTCGCCTGTATACAACGTGAAATAGTTAGGGGCATATCCTCCATCAAAGGCAGCTTGTGCCGGTAATGTACCCACAGCAACTGATCCCATTCCAATAGCAGCGGCAGCGATCGCCAATTTATATCTTTTTTTCATTTTTTGTCCTGCATTCTAGAAAAAAATCATTTCACTATATCCCAAATCAGAAATCCCAGAATCTAATGTAGGGTGGGCACTGCCCACCAACAGAGATGCAAGTAGTTTCCTATTAAAACTCTTCCTTTTTATACCAAACTTCCTTAAGTTGGCAAGGGTAAATCTTCTAGAAGTTCAGTAAATATACTAGATAATGCAAAATTCGCTGTTGGGTAAGTAAAAATTTCACAGAATCAATCTTTCTTGGCGTCCTTGGCGCGGCAGTCGCCTCTGTCGGGAAACCCTCCTCATGCGCGCTGCCTTGTCTTGGCGGTTCGTTAAATAGGTATTCTTCGGGCGGTTCGGGACTAGTAACGTTTACTCCCTGAAGATCCCCCCAACCCCCCTTAAAAAGGGGGGCTAGAGGGGATCAAAGCTTTAACACCAAGCGTATTGCTTGACAATCAGGGATTTAAAAAATCTAAATGGTCGCCGCTTTGTAAACGCAACTCCTCCAAAGTGCCTTGAATTTTCAATTTGCCCTGATCTAATAACACAATCCAATCAGCACGATTGATGACTCTGGGACGATGGCTGATCAGGATTGTAGTTTTGCCTTGTCTGTAAAACAAAAGCTTGTCTAGAACTTCTGCTTCAGTCACTGGGTCGAGTCCAGCCGTTGATTCATCTAAAATCAGGACTGGTGGAGTGTTGACAATCGCTCTTGCTATAGCTAGTCTTTGCCTTTGTCCACCAGAAATATTTGCCCCAAATTCTCCTAAAACGGTTTGATATTTATCTGGTAGTCGGCTGATAAATTCATCAGCCCCCGCGATTTGACAAGCTGTCACAATTTCTTCAAAGGTAACGTGAGGAGAACCTAAGCGTAAATTTTCAATAATTGAGCGACTCCAAAAGTGTGGTTCTTGGGGAACGAGGATAACTTGTTGGCGAAAGCAATCGAGAGAGAGGTCTTGCTGGTTATAAATACCAACGGCTTTAACGAGGGAGATAAAATTCGGGTTGCAGGCGATCGCAAACCTCTACGTGCAGCAGAACTGGCCTGCTAACTATTCTAGCCCTGGTCGGAATCGTCCCTATGACTTTGAAGGTGGTAATTTAGCCACTTCACCAGGAACAGATCCCAGCGATGCCTTTATCTGGAATAAGCTCTCTGATGCAGGCATCGACTACCGCAACTATGGTTTCCGGGTCTTCAATACAACCGTAACCAACGATGATGGTGAGACTGTAACAGTGCCTAGAGTTGCTTACAACGCCACTACAGGAGAATCCACTGAGCCGAGACTTGAGGCTAACACAGACCTTGGCTTCTCAGGCTATGACCTGACAATCTCAGACCAAACCCGATTTGATCAGTGGAACCAGGAGTTCCAACAGTACGACGCTAATGGAGACCTACCTACTGTTGAGTTGATGCGGCTTCCTAACGATCACACATCAGGAACGACAGTCGGTCGCCCAATCCCCAGAGCTTATGTCGCCGATAATGACTTAGCCGTTGGTAAGCTCGTTGATGCTGTCTCCCATTCTCAGTACTGGGACAGCACAGCCATCTTTGTTGTTGAGGACGATGCTCAAAATGGTCCAGATCACGTTGACGCCCATCGAACAGTTGCTCAAGTGATTAGCCCTTACACCCAAACAGGTCAGGTTGACTCCACCTTCTACGACACTTCTTCAATGCTGCGGACTATGGAGCAGATTGTTGGCATCGGACCTCTCTCGCAATTTGATGCTGCAGCAACACCCATGCTCAACAGCTTTACTAACCAACCGAATTTAACCCCTTATACAGCTGTCATCCCCACCCAACCTTTGGATGAACTGAATCAAGTTAATGCTCCTCTAGCGGCGGAAGCAGCAACTGCAGATTTCTCTGTAGAAGACCGAGTACCAGATCAGTTGCTAACTGCAATGGTTTGGAAGAGCGTTAAAGGTGAAGACAGCGAGGTGCCCGAGTCTAAGAGCAGCTTCGGCGGTCGTAATGGAGGTATAAGCACCGCAGATGATGGCGATGACGCGATCGCTCAACCAGTGACTGGTGGTACTAAGAAGAAAGACGACGATGACTAAAAAGTGAAATAAGCCGCCGAGATTTTTCCCCTAATATTGCTGGAGAAATGGCGACGCACGCTCGCGATCGCCATGCTCTGAAAGATGCTGAGTTAGTTTGACTTCAGAAGGCGTCTCTACAGAAATATCCGTATATTGTTACTGATGTTTTTGCTGCTTTGAGGCACGCAATTGCTGAAGTTGTTGCTTTTGCGTAGGAGTCAGCACTGCTTCTATCTGGCTTTTTTCATCCTGCCTAATTTTTTTGATTTGCGCTTTTTGGTCGTTGCTCAGACTCAGTTTTGCTGCAGTGTGTTGTTGTCTAGCCTGTTGTTTTTGCTTCTGCTGATCTGGAGTGAGAATCCCATTAATTTGCTTCTGGGTAGATAAACGAATTTGTTTTATTTGTGCCTTTTGAGCGTCAGTCAAATTTAATTTCGTTTCCCATCCACCTGTGCGCTGATGAGCTGGCGCTGCAACTGCAGCATGGGTAGAGGAAAAAATTACCGGGGAGGTAGCAAGCATTAACATCATTGCTCCGGGCATCAAAAGCAAAGTTTTAATTTTCATAGTTAAATTGGAAATTTTTTCTTAGGTTTAGTGAGAAACAACAACGTGTTTGCTTGTTGTATTACTTTAGACTGGGTAAGCATGAAAATGGTTCAATAAAAAATCGGATTTTCGTAAAATAAATTGTACTAAAAAATACAATTTTTCTTACTTTATAAATGAACCTTTAGTCAACTGTTATTTCCCGCAAATATAGCAATCCTATTTGAGATCCGAACAAGGGGGACAAGGGAGAGGTGTTTGTAACTCCGGCACGGATTGCTAGACTCAACTTTCAGTATCTGTACTCATAGCGATTGGTTAGGTAATGACAATAATCCGGGTACGCGGGTTCATACCAACGCGAGAGCCAAAGTTACCTAAAATCAAGCCACAAGTGACAATTCCAATCACCCCAGAACCGCCCAATTCTTCGATAATTAAGTAACCACCGTAAGCAGAAACTAGAGTCAAGGACTGTTCCACTAGTGGCAAATCGAAACGTTGGGTGAGGTAAGAAATGCTAAAGCCAATCAAACTTCCCACCGCCACTCCGATTCCCACAACTGTAAAAAACTGCACTCCTATGGGCTGGAGTCCCAATTCAGCGGTTTTCAAGGGTAGCGCTACCAAAAACCCAAAAGCAACCACTGCCATGCCATCATTAAATAAGCTTTCGCCTTCCATCAGCGTTGTCAGACGGCTACCTACACCTAATTCCCGAAATAAAGCGGTAACAGAAACCGGATCGGTAGCAGAGAGACTAGCACCAATAAGTAAAGCAGTGGTTAGTGAGAGTCCCACTTGGTTCAACCCTATTGCCACTCCCACAATCGATCAGCACTACCCCCACCACTGCGTAGAGACAAATCGGTAGCAAATCCTGCTTCAACTCCGACCATTTCAAATTCCACGCGGCTTCAAATAACAATGGTGGTAAAAAAATCGACAAAATCAATTCCGGGGAAAGTTCTACCAAGCGAACATCAGCAAACGCCAACCCTAACCCCACAATCACTAACAGTAAGGTGTAGGGTATGTGACGAAACCAGCTAAAGATTTGCGGCAGCGTCGCTACACTCAAAGATACCGAAAGCACTAAGAGAAACTGTTTTAGGTTCGCTCTTGATCGCTTGTTCACCGATTGCCGATTCAACCACCATAGGGAGATTCCCAGTAAAATCCACCATTCATAGTAACGTAAGTTGCTAGTTATAGCGTGAGGGCTGATAATAGGTAATAGGTAATGGCTAATGGTA
>CAZZYE010000302.1:0-8147 GCA_964658145.1 uncultured Stigonema sp. | reverse complement strand
GGCTTCAAATACTCTCCGGGATGGCTTGAGAGATAACCTAACTAATTTAGTTGGGACTCCATTTCAAAATGACCTTGCCAATATAGAACGCATAGAGGTACTCAAAGGACCAGCCTCGGTGCTTTACGGTAATGGCTCACCGGGAGGGGTGTATAATATAGTGACTAAACAGCCTCTGAGTACACCTTACTACTCAATAGAGGGTAACGTCGGAAGTTATAGCTTATATAAATCCTCCATAGACTTCTCCGGTCCTCTGACAACCGATAAAAAGCTTTTGTATCGCTTCAATGCCGACTACGAAAATTCCGGCAGCTATATCAATTATGCATACGCAGAGCGGGCTTTTTTCGCACCCGTTATTACTTGGCAGCCGAGTCAAGACACAAAGCTGACTATATCCGGGGAGTATCTCAGTTCACGACAATTGGAATTCTTCCCTGTAGGTTTACCCGCTATTGGGACAATACTACCGAATCCAAATGGCAAGATTCCTCCTAACACCTATCTGGGAGATCCCACACAAGACAGAGTGAAGGTGACAGAAGGTCGAGTTGGCTACAACTTTGAGCATAGTTTTAGTGATAACTGGTCTTTGTACAATAGCTTTCGGTATGCGTTTGTAGACCGACCTTATAGTACCGACACCCTACCTGGGAGTTTACAGACAAACAACCGTACCCTGACTCGCTCCGATCAGATCTGGGACCCCTTTACCATCAGCAACTTTTCTCAAGATACTCATGTAGTGGGTAAATTCAACACTTTCGGTCTAGAGCATCAATTGCTCGTCGGCGTAGATTGGTATCAACGTATAATTTCACCTTACGGTTTTACAACACGAACCTTTCCGGCGATTGACATTTACAATCCAGTTTATGGAGAAACACCAGGAAAGATTACCGGAGGTCTCAAACGCAAATTGAGCAATGAGGATCTAGGAGTCTATGTTCAAGACCAATTAGCTCTTGCACCTAACCTGAAGTTGGTCTTGGGTGGACGTGAGGACTTTGCGGAGCAAAGGGACGTGAGCACAACCTTAAACAACCCAACAAGTGTTACCGATCAATCTAACTCGGCGTTTAGCCCTCGGTTGGGCATTGTCTATCAACCGATTCCACCTGTTTCACTTTACGCCAGCTACAGTCGCTCCTTTGATCTGGCTGTCGGGACAAATGCCACGGGCAATCCCTTTGTGCCTACCCGTGGCACTCAGTACGAAGTCGGGGTCAAAACCGACTTGCTCAATAATAAGCTGTCTGCAACACTCGCTTTGTACCAACTCACCCAGACAAACATTACAACGATAGACCCCAACGATCCAACCTTCAGTATCCAAGTCGGTGAACAGAGGAGTAGAGGTGTTGAGCTATATATTACAGGGGAACTCACACCGGGATGGAACATCATTGCCTCTTACAACTATATCGATCCGCGTGTTACTCGCGACAACACTTATAAACCCGGAAGTCTGCTCCAAAACACTCCTGAAAATAGTGCTTCAATATGGACAACCTATATTATCCCCAAAGGCAAGCTTCAAGGGTTCGGGGGTGGCGTTGGTGTCTTCTATTTCGGCGATCGCGAAGGTGATTTGACTAACACTTTCACGTTGCCGAGTTATGTTCGCACTGATGCTGCCTTATACTACCGTCGTCACAACTTCCAGGCGGCACTCAATTTCAAAAATCTGTTTGACATTCTGTATTATGAAGGCAGTTACAATATCAATCGTGTTTTTCGAGGCGATCCGTTCGAGGTAGAGGCGACTTTGAAGTGGCAGTTTTAAAACAAGGCAATTCTACAGTAGTTGATGAACGCTTTACCTTGGTATTTCGTCTCAATACCGAAACAATTCGAGCTAAAAAGTTCTTTGCGCGGCTATCTCTAATCATGCTATTCGCACTGCTGTTGATTGCAGGTTGCAGTTACCCCACACATCAATCAATGACAGACCACTCGAACCTCTCGAACACTCTTGTTCCAAAAACAGGGAGCTACGAAGTGGTCAAGCATTTGATGGGTGAAACTCAAGTTCCTGCCCATCCCCAACGAGTAGTTGTTCTGCACCCAAGTTTATTAGAATCAGCTTTTGCCTTGGGAGTAAAACCGATCGCCGCCCCAAAATCTGCTGTCTTTCAGTTGCAGCGATTGGTGGGAAAGCTGGAAAATATTCAGGATGTGAGTTTTGAGTCTCCCAATCTGGAGTCGCTTTTGCGACTCAAGCCAGACTTAATCCTCGGCTTCAGTTCCCATCAAAATATCTACCCATTATTGTCCCACATTGCACCTACGGTTTTGACTACTTTTAACCCCGTGACAGCTTGGAAAGATTTCTTAGCCTTTACTGCCCGTACCTTAAACAAGACTAAAGAGGCTGAGCAGATTATGGCTAACTACTACGCACGTCTAGCTCAGTTTAAGGCTTTGATGGGTCAGCGCCGACAAACCACACTGGTATCGGTAGCTTGGTTGCGTACTGATGGGTTTGTCCTGCCACAGATGGCTAGCTCTTCGGGAGTCATCCTTAAAGATGCTGGTGTGAGACGTCCACTAAATCAATTACTCGATTCCCAGACTAGCATCCGCAGAGGAGGAGCCTCTGTTGTTTATCCCTTATCTCGGGAACTACTAAATGAAATTGATGGGGATGTCCTATTTCTCTTGGGGCGTGACGCGATGAGCAATCGGAATTTAAACCCATTATTTCAAGAACTGAAGGCATCGCCGTTGTGGTCTAAATTAAAAGTTGTCCAGCTTCACCAGGTGCATGAGGTCGGTTTTTACTGGAATCAGCAAGGTCCAATCGCAGTCAATCGGGTAATTGACGATTTATTCCGATATTTGGTTAATCAGTAGCTAATAGGTTAGTTGAAAGTTCTTTCTATCTTCAATATGAGAATTTGGTCAATTATATCTTTCCTCTCTTGAGAAACATACACATCTAAAACTCTGAAAGCGTAATGCTCAAAGACGTAGGAATTCGGTTCAGATTCTCACGCCACAATTTCCCAGTCCCACAACCTAGCTCAAGGATTCGACTTGAAGTCGGAAGATGAAATCTGTCAAACACCCATAATGACCAGTCATACTTGTTAGTGCTGAAACCAGAGTGCAACTGAATTAGTGCATCAAGATTCGATGAGTTTTGGTATTGCTCAGTCATAAGTTTGTGCGATCGCATGATGCAGCGCTTTAAGCGCAAGGCTTTATTCGGCAAAGGCTTGATTTGGTAGAAGAACGCGCTCAGGCACAAACTGTCACAGAAACTGTGAAAAAATGTTTTTTCATCTGCTAAAATACTCAAACTTTTCTATTGCCTACAATGTTCTTCACTATACAAAGGAAAGACTACCAACATAGTTTAAATTTAGTCAATCATCTATGTGAGTAAACTCTGACACAAGGGAGATGAAATTTGGCACATCTTTACTATCGCATTTAACCACGAGAGCTGATTTTCACAACGGCGACTACGGCTTCCGACCCAAACAAGTCTTACTTACTTCTTTTTTTGGTAAGGATCATCCCAATGTCAGAGGTTCATTACTAAAAATATTGGTAGTGGACACAGTTAGCTGATAATATGCTTTCAATCTAAATTAACTAACTAAGGATGTTCACAGGAATAACGCCTTATGTCTGCCGATGGCTAAAACTTAGCATTAGGTACATAATCTTTGAGAATGTTTCTTCATAGATATTTGGATACTTAGTAATCAAAAAACTGATTACCAAGTATCTCATTGTTGCCATGTGGGTGTGAGAGTGTGAAAAAAATTAATAGAAGAATCTTTGAGACAATCTTTTTTGGACTAGTTGCAGGCGTAGTTGCTTTAATCTCAACGCCAGTCAAGGGTCTACAATCACCACTTATAGAAGTTCATAATCTGAATCAGAGGGAGAATTTTACCAGGAGTGCTCTAGATCTACTAGTACAGTCGCCTGTACCGAGTACACAGCCTGACATACCACCACAAACAAAAGTTGTGCCAGTAACAAATGTAGAACTTGTACCCACAAAAACTGGTATCCAGGTAATTTTAACTACACCGATTCAGGCAAAAGAAGAATTCCTAACCGTACCCGCTTTCGGTAATGAATCACTGATCTGGATCAAAAACACACGGTTGCAATTACCTTCAGGGAAAGAGTTTCATGTACAAAGTCCCCAAAGAGGAATAAGAGATGTTTATGTGACCCAATCCGATGATGTAACTGTCCAAGTGCGGGTAGTGGGAGATAAAGTTGCACCCCTCGCGTCAGTAGTGCAGCAAGAGGGGCGTTTATTTGTGGATCTACGCCCCGCAACCTCAACAGCCCAACAGCCTACGCTTCAACATGGCAGTCGCCTCAACGGGGAGAACAGAAGCACGGCGCCGCAAGAGCAAACAAACCCACAACAAAAACCAACCCCATCGTCAGGATCATCAAACCAAGAGCCTCTTGAAATAGATGTGACGGGTTCGCCAGACACAGGCTATAACGTCCCCGACGCGAGTATTGGGACAAGAACGAATACACCAACACGGGACGTTCCTCAGATAATTAATGTCATCCCCCAACAGGTGATCAAAGACCAGCACGACATTTTTATTGGGGATACGCTGAGAAATGCTGGCATATCACAGGGCGGAACACCTTCCAGCTTATCAGATAGATTCGTTATTCGAGGCTTTGATTCTTCGTTTGGAAATATCTTAACTGACGGTCTAAGGAATTACTTTGCTGGGGCCGCCAACTCCCTTAACATTAGCAATGTGGAGCGAATCGAGGTTCTCAGAGGTCCAGCCTCTGTGCTTTACGGACAAGCGGGACTGGGTGGCATCATCAATGTAGTTACCAAGCAGCCCCTAAAGGAGCCTGACTATGATGCTTCTTTCTCTGTTGGCAGTTTCAACTCAATACAACCCTCGTTTGATATCGGCGGTCCACTGACATCAGATAAAAAGCTTTTGTATCGCCTTGACGGTTCCTACCTGTCTTCGGATAGCTTTGTTGATTTTTACCATCAGCAGCGTTATCAGATTGCAGGGGCACTCTCGTGGGAAATTGACAAGAATACAAAGTTGACATTGAATTCAAGCTATGAGGATTTCAATCAAAACTTAAATTGGCAGGGGCTGCCCGCCGTGGGAACTTTGTATCCCAGCCCTAATGGCAAAATTCCCCCAAATCGGTTTTTAGGAGAACCAGGGATAGAAGATCCTCAAGATACTACATCTACTCGCCTCTCCTACAAACTGGAGCATCACTTCAATGAGAATTGGTCAGTGGAGAATGCCTTTCAGGCAATCTTTGGGAGATCAAATGACAACCCATTTTTATATCCTACCGGGTTAGAACCAGATAACAGAACCCTGGATCGAATTACAATCACTACCCCTACAACTCGTTTTCAGAATGTATTTGATGTGAATACTCAAGTCACGGGGCGGTTTAATACTGGAAGCGTTGAACACCAACTGATTATCGGGTCGGAATATGCTTGGAACCATCTTTATACAACTCAAGTGAATCTCTCTGCCCCCTCGATTGATATTTTCAATCCTGTTTATGGGCAGCCAGGAGGCGGTACTGTTCTTTTTAGATATCAGGGTGGATTTAATATTGATGACTTGGGTGTGTATGCACAAGACGTGATCAAGCTGTTTTCTAACCTCAAACTGGTTTTGGGCGCTCGTTATGACTGGGCTGGGTATACGAGTTTTAACCAATTGCCAACGCCCACCTCAACTTCAATAGCGAACGAAGCGTTTAGCCCTCGTGCGGGCTTAGTCTATCAGCCGATCAAACCAATATCGCTCTATGCAAGCTACAGCCGCTCCTTCGTTCCGGAGACTAGCCTAAGTGCTAATAACAAGCCGTTTCAACCACGGCGCGGGACGCAATACGAAGTGGGCGTCAAGGCTGACCTGCTTGGTGATAAACTCTCAGCCAACTTAGCTCTATACGACCTTACCCTCACTAACAACCTCACGGCTGACCCTAATAACCCTAACTTTTCTATTGCAGTCGGGGAGGAGAGGAGTAGAGGTGTAGAATTGTTTGTCACGGGTGAAATCTTACCGGGCTGGAATGCGATCGCGTCTTTTGCCTATACCGATCCCCGCGTGACCAAGGATAATTCCACCCCCCCCATCGTCGGCAACAAACTCCCCTTAGCGCCGCAAAATCAAGCTAGTCTCTGGACAACTTACATCATTCCCAAGGGAAACCTCAAAGGGCTAGGTGCTGGTTTCGGTTTGTTTTATGTAGGCGATCGCGAAGGGGATTTGGCTAACTCTTTTAAGTTGCCCAGTTATGTACGCACTGATGCTGCCCTCTACTACCGTCGCGGACAATTCGACGGGGCGCTCAACTTCCAGAATTTGTTTGACCTCAAGTATTTTGACACTGCTTTCTCCAACAGTAATACGCAATTGTTTTATGGCAACCCATTCACTGTAAACTTTACACTCTCGTGGCACTTTTGAGAACTATGGTGCAAGCTTGGTATAGTCGCTCCTATGCGGCTATACCAAGCTTGCAATGTTGCTATCTTCTGACGCTGTGGTTCGTGCAGCTACTGGACACACTTACACAACAATGGTCACAGTGCCTTGACTAAATCACCAATTCAAGTAGCTATGGGTCGTACTTTGCAACTGCTGTTAGTTGGACTGTTGGTGTTAGGAATACTATCTGGTTGTGGTGAAAAACACCAACTGGTTCATAGTCTAACACCAGAACCCACGACAACAAATACAGCCGTCCACATCAACAGACACAGGTTGGATAAGACAAGAATTCCCATTCACCCACAGCGAGTGGTCATCTTGCATGATTTTTTGTTGGAAGATGCTCTAACTCTAGGAGTTAAACCCATTGGAGCACCACAAATAGCGGTTGACAATTTACACCTTGACCGACTGACTGCAAGGGGCATTGTGGATGTGGGGTTTTTCTCGACAAATATAGAAAAGGTATTGGCTCTTAAGCCCGACTTAATTTTAGGTTTAGATCTCATCCAAAAGGATATATACGAATTATTGTCACACATAGCACCGACTGTACTGGTGCACATAAAAAGCGTTCAGGATTGGAAAGATCACCTGATGCAGGTTGCGACTATCTTGGGCAAGACTGATCGCGCCCAAAAAGTCATCGCTGATTACAACTCTCGCATATTCTTGTTTAAGGCTCAAATGGGCGCTAAACTTTCCCGCACTCAGGTATCGCTCATTGGTATTGGTGGCTTCAGTTCCGGAACCTTAAGGATACTTCAGAGGGAAAAGGATTCTTTCCCTAGAAGTATTTTACAAGAGGCTGGTCTGGCGACTATGGTTTTGCCAACTAGTGGTCCAGATCATCGGTTAAAAATAGGTCCCTCTGGGTTGTATCTTGTTTCGGAGGAAAGTTTGTCTGTTGTTGATGGGGATGTCATTTTTGTGATCTTGCCCGGCGACTGGTTTCCACAAGGCATTTTTGATGTGCAACAAACAGCCTTAAAGCGACTGCAATCCTTACCCCTGTGGTCAAAGTTGAAGGCAGTGCAGCACGGTCAGGTTTATCGAGTCGGAATTTACTGGATAACCAGTGGTCCAATCAGCGCTAATCTCGCGTTAGATGACCTTTTTAAGTACTTGCGCCCGCCAACAAAAATTTAATCTATAAAGTTAGTCCCATGCTTGACTTGAACGCCATTGCGAGAGCGACAATGCAATCCGTACCTTATCGCTCTCGCATTTTTAGAAAACCTTCTCCCTGAGTTCGAGAGTCTTGAAGATCGCCAAAAGCTATCCTCAATTCGGCTTAGAGAGATTCCAAATAGGTGATCGATCAATTTTTCCCCGTCGAGTCATCATTGATGAGATTAAAGATATTACTGAGTTACCATATAAACTAAGTGACCTTTGGCAGCAGTTTGTCAATGATTTACGCACGAGTGCCTATCGGACTGCACTTGGGGAACTTACAAGCTTGAACTTGATGGACGATTTAATGTACATCTACTTCTTTCGTTTTGACCCAGAAGACTCTATCAATCCCCATCCCGATGGGGACGGCATTCACATGGTGCAATTATTCTATTTTAATCAGGAATGGAATACTAGTTGGGGAGGCTGTTTACGCAATACGGTTCGGATAAGATAATCCTCATACCG
>CAZZYE010000301.1:0-8162 GCA_964658145.1 uncultured Stigonema sp. | reverse complement strand
CAGTATCTGGCTCAGATTGAACAACGTTTATTTAGTATCAATTAATGCGATTAAATCTCGATAATAACTTGGTCTTTCGGTAGACAAAAATCAACAAATGCTCTCTCTATATTGACTGATAGAGATAGGCTTTTTTAGCTTTTTTAAAATTTACCATTCCTTATGGCAGTACGTTTATTCAACGTCAACGACACACCAAACCTCAAAGGAACACTGGAAGCGGTCATTGCCCGGTTTAGCGTCCTATTCCCCAAAGCAAAGGTGGTAGCAGTCACCAGAGAGGGTGGTGGCAACCCCAGAATGGGGTTGCTCTTAATTGGGATTACGCCGTCCATAACCAAATTTACCCAATCTGTCACTCAATTTTTACCCTACACTACGCCCAAAGAATCTTTAGAGGATAAAAATTTTAACTCAAGTAACCCAATTTCTTCTAATTCTGGGGAAGAAAATCAAAAAGATGATGACTCAACGATCTATCCCTATCAACACTCATCGCAAAGTAGTGTTGTCCCTTCAAAAATGGGTGACCCAGCCCCACAATTGGGTGAGGTGTTGAGTGACGCGATCATACCTCCCCCTAAAACAGAACCCGAATTAGTCATTATTGGGAACCGTGATCGCAAGAAAATAGAACCCAAGGAACTAAATTCACCTACCCCACAAATTGCATCAAAGCAATTAGTACGAATCAGCAATAAGCGTCACCCATCTAAAGGATTAAGGCTGAAGATTATCGCCGTAGGAGCGAAGTACCTGCTGTGTGA
This sequence comes from uncultured Stigonema sp., assembly GCA_964658145.1. Lineage (GTDB taxonomy): Bacteria > Cyanobacteriota > Cyanobacteriia > Cyanobacteriales > Nostocaceae > Stigonema. The sequence continues at coordinate 7,395 of CAZZYE010000301.1, read as the reverse complement.
AGTATTGCAGGGAAGCCGCAAGGGCGAACAGTGGTACATGCTGCTAAGCGAGGTGAGCGAATGAGTCTTGGTAAATTGCTTCGGGATACTGCGCTGAGATATCACACGATCAAGTTTTTACCCACACACGAACTACAAAAACTAGCAATGGAAAGATTTGAGGATACCTCTTGGACATACCACGAGACTATACAAAAGTTATCTGAAGCCAAGCTACAGTTAGATTTAGTGATGCGATCGCTGGTCGAACAAAATGAAGCTGAGCCAGAAGTTGACAGCAACATTAAGGCAAAATTAGACCTGATTCAAGACATATGCACTTCTGTGGCGACAGCACTGCCATCCTTTGCCCAAGAGCAGAAAACCAGAACTCTTCGTAGAAAAGCAGGGTAAGTCAACTACCCGAACCTACCCTTCGGGAGAGGTTCGGGCTTGCGGAAAACCTAGCTTGCTAGGCTCATAATACGCAAAGTAATAGTTGGTTAGCGCACTTTGGGAGAACCGTCGTGTTCGTATACCAAGTTCTGAGATGCAGTAAGATGGCACGTTCGGACATTTCCCTCATCCGTACCTCTGCCTGGCTCAGTTCTGAATGGGAGACACGCTTGCTGCATTGCGCTAAGGGACTGGCAATCATGCCTAAACACATAATCGTAAGTGATTGGATTATCTCCATGAACCAAAACAATCAAGTTACTCGTGTTCCAGTTATAGACCCAGAAGGCAGACCCTTAATGCCAACCACACCCGCCAGATCAAGGAAGTGGATCGAATTAGGTAAAGCAGTGGGTAAGCGCAATAAACTAGGCGTTTTTTACGTTCAGCTAACCCAAAAACCATCAGGTTATGAGACACAAAATATCTCGGTAGGAACTGACAGGGGTAAGTGTTTTACTGGCATTGCTTTTCAAACCAAGCTGGCAACGATTGCACTGTTTCATGCTTGTTTACCAGGATTTTACAAGTCCAAAAAGGCGACGAAAGATCGTCAATCCGTGACCGGAAAGATGGCAAAACGAACCGAGCTAAGATGCACTCGTAGGGGTCAACGAATTAACCGTAAAGTTGCATTTAAACAAAGGAACCATAGAGAAAAACGTTTCTCTAATCGCCGTCAAAATAAAATACCACCAAGTGTAAAGTCCAACCGAGAAATGGAGTTACGTATCTTAAATGAGATGGCTAAAATACTGCCAATTTCAGAGATTAGAGATGAGGCTTGTGGTGGCAACACTCTTAAAAATGGTAAAGGTATCTCACCTGTAACGGTTGGTCAAGAGTGGTTCAGAGAGCAAGCTTCATTAATTGCACCTCTCACTGAGGTTGACTCGCTAGACACAGGGAAATATCGTGACCGATTAGGGCTTATAAAGGAGAGGAAGGATAAGTCAAAACAGACTCCAGAGACTCACGCGAATGACGCTATAGCAATAGCCTCAACTGTCTTCATTCAGTACATAAAATTTAACACCGCCAACACCCACGGTCATGAATGGGTGGGAGAATGTTTGGTAACACCTGCACCGTTCATTGTACTAACTCGCCCTAAGCTGTTTCGCAGGAAGTTACATCAAGAAAATTATGAGAAAGGCGGGACTTTAAAGCGCCTTGGTGGAACTATTACACCTTTTGGTTTTAGGACTGGGGACTATGTTCAAACCGAACGTAAAGCTGAAATCATTCGAGGTTGGATTGGTGGCTGGACTGATACTCAAAAGCAGAAGAATGTATCTATTTATGACCACAACTGGTCTAGGATTGGTCAATTCAATCCTAAAAACGTCAAATTACTTCAACGTAGTTCAAGATTATGTGTTGCCCGATAAAAAGAGTGGATATTTCCATTCTTCCAATATCCCGGCAACCTCGCCCACCTTGCCGAGTACGACGCTCAGGTGGGGAATCCCGCGAATCCTGATGAACGCGCCGTCGGGAGCGTTTTCCTGCAAAGCAAGACAAAAGCAGTGCTTGGTGAATATCGTCTACCAACGCCTTTGCAAGAGTGATTTTCACTGCAGCGATCGCCAATCCCACAGATGCCCAACTCGTTATACTTTTTTACCAATGCGTAAATCCATGTTCTGCTTTAGCCCGTCCCGCACCTCTACTTCCTCTGTTACCTAAATTTATACGCGAATCGTATGCGCGGTCATCGGGTTAACTTGGGCGAGTCTTACAAGCCCACACTGTATTGCTTCTTAGCAATCAGTGCTGGGTCTTTGACCTTCTTCAACGCAGCCAAGGCGGGGTAGTTCACACTTTTAGTTTCACCTCATTTACCTCCCCATTTAAAACGATAACCTGGTCAATAAGGCTTCTGTAGACGACTGTCTTTGTGTTTGTGGTCAGGCTTTGCCACACACTTGGTTGACTAAAGTTCTCTAACAGTATGTCAGTCAAGTCGTCGTGGTGCGCCTTGTCTTGATACGTGGATTGCTCAATCTGGCGGATTTGCGATCGCAGTTCAGCCCTTGTCTTTTCAAATACTGGGTTTGTCAGGTTTTCAATTGCTTGCAGATCCGCCCTAAGCTCTCGAAGTTTGGGCGATTCCGGTAGTTCGCCAGGAATGTTGGCAATAGCCGTGATTTCATGGGCACGGGTGATAAGCGCCTGAATTACTGTATCCTCAATTTTCTCCATCCGCACCATAGTTTTTTGGCTACAGCCACGAGTCCGCCAGTTCTTACACTGGAAGTAGTAGTTGTACCCAGGCGTTTTACCACGATTGGCACAGCAGCTGTAACATGCCCCTCGGCATACCCCACAGAAAACTAAGCCAGATAAAGGATATTTTTGTCTGGTCGAACCATAACCGCGTGTTTGTTTGTTATTGGTGATGGTATCTTCAATGATGCGGTACTCCTCGTCTGTTATGAGTCGTTGGGTTGGGTGAGTGTTGTGTGCTATTAGCCAGTCTTGGGGTTTTTGACGCCGCCCATCCCGTTTTCTCAAGTAACAGTTGTGTCCTCTCAACACTGGATTTTGCAACCAAGATGACAACCCAGGTACAGAAAACCGAAACATATCACGGGCAATGCGACCACCAAAAGTCGAGCGATGTGAAAAGGTTTGGATCCCGTAGCGCTCGTTGATGACGCGAAGTGCTAGGCGGATAGTACGTTTTTCCAAAAAGGCATCGATAATTTCACGGGCGATCGCTGCCTTGGACTTTTCTTCCTTGGTGTCGAGTAAGCAACAGAAAGAAGCATTGTCCAAGTGATGACGGTTGTCTATTTTACAGTAGCCAAAAGGAGGATTCATAGCAACACCTCTTTGGCGTAAATGCTCCCATCCGTGTTTTACCGCCTCGGACTTTTGGTCACTGTGGTGCTGCGCCAGAATAATCAACATGCCAGTCGCCATTTTTCCTGATGCTGTACTTAGGTCTATCGGCTCGTCAAGGCATCGAAGAACTACACCAGACTGGATGAACTCTTCTACTAATGCAAACGCTTGCTTGCTTTTACGCGACAACCGATCTATCCGCGTAATAATGACTTGTTCAACTTGGAGCGATCGCACCAGCGCCATGACTTTTTCTAACCCTTCTCTACGCCTACCTTTGTAACCGGACTCCACGTCTATAAACACTTCCTCAGCGCCAGCCCGTTTTAAACGCTCCACTTGCTGTTCAAGAGCATTACTGTTTATCTGTTGCTCTCGATTTGACACACGAGCATAGCCACAGTACTGCATACCATACCTCAAAACGCTATTTCTAGCGTATTTGAAAACGGTAACTAAATGCTCGATGAACTCACGGAGTTTAAACGGGATGTTTTGGAATTTTTGCGTCAACCTCTAGAAGATGGATACGTCACTATTTCCCGTGCTAGACAATCGGTGATGTTTCCGGCTCAGTTTACTCTGGTTACCAGTACCAATCCCTGTCCTTGCGGTTACTATGGCGATACTATTCAACAGTGTACCTGTTCTCCCCGTCAACGCGAACAATACTGGGCAAAGCTTTCTGGTCCTTTGATGGATAGAATCGATTTGCAAGTAGCGGTGAATCGTTTGAAACCAGAAGAGATTACCCAACAACCAACGGGAGAAGCATCTGCACAAGTGCGGGAACGGGTGCAACTTGCAGGCGATCGCGCTGCACATAGATTTAAAGAAGAATCAAATCTGCGTTGTAATGCACATATGCAGAGCAGTCACCTCCAGAAATGGTGCAAGTTGGATGATGGTAGCCGCAACTTATTAGAAGGCGCAATTAGAAAATTAGGTTTATCAGCAAGGGCAAGCGATCGTATTCTCAAAGTAGGGCGTACCATTGCCGATTTATCGGGAGATGACGACCTAAAAACCCACCACGTTGCTGAAGCCATTCAGTATCGTACAATCGATAGAATGCAGTAAATCAAATTGCTATAATATCAAGTCCGATTGATTAGTTATAATATCTGGCGGCAACGCCCAAACCCTATCCCAAGCACGTGTGTAACGGGTGTCCGCTCCGGTGATGTGAGGTCTTACAGCACCATTAAACCGTAGGGGCGCGGTTTGGGCGCCCTTACAATGTGGCGGCTTTATATCATAACATCGAAAATTTAGATGATTTAAGAGTCGCTGATTTTCATTTGATTTGGTAGGAATCTTCGCTACTTTAGAGTAAAAAGGAAAAAAAGCTATGCCTAACGTCGCAAAAATCAGTGTTGCCTTGACAATTGAAAAATCAACCAATGCTTGTTGATGTCACTACCTGGTATTTAGAAATGCTGGACCCTAGGCATTTGCGCCCTGCCTTTTCAGACAATCCCAAGCTGGTTGTAACGCGGGCTGAAGTTCCCTCTCCAGAATTGAGTCGATTTCTCTACACCAGTGTAGGCGGTGACTGGTACTGGCTACAGCGTCTGGACTGGACATACAGCCATTGGCTAGACTACCTAGAGCGTCCAGAGGTACAAACCTGGGTAGCTTACATCTGTGGCACACCCGCAGGCTACATTGAACTAGAAGCACAGTCGGGCAACAATGTCGAGATTGCCTACTTTGGTATCTTGCGGCAGTTTAGGGGGCAGCGAATTGGGGGTCACCTGTTGAGTGTTGGTGTCAAGCAAGCATGGGTGATGGGCGCACTGCGAGTGTGGGTACATACGTGCAGTTTGGATGGACCGTATGCAGTGGCTAATTACCAGGCACGAGGCTTTCAACTATATAAGGAGGAGACGCACACCCAATTCGTGCCAAACGAACCAATCGGTCCTTGGCTTGGTGCATGTCGTTAGTTAGTCATTAGAAGCAACTACCTCTTTCGGTTCCTGCACCTTTACAATTCTTCTACCCCAAGGTTTAAGAACTGATATGGCAATGATGGCTAAAACAAAGGAAGTTTGAATGATGGCGCCGCCAAACAAGAATGCAATTTCACCGCTTCGCTAATCCGAATTGTTAGAGGATCGTGGGTGACAGTCCATCCATCTTTGATTAAGGCAGTTTTAACTTGTTGATGGAAAATATCTTTAGCCATTTTGTCAGTCAGAAAACTGGGTTGATCGGCAAGGGCGAGCGATGTCAGCGATAAACCGCTAAGAGCGTTTACGCATTCTCAAGGTAGCACGAACAATTGCAGATTTAGCAGGAGATGATAACCTGAAAACCCAGTATGTTGCTGAAGCAATTCAGTATCGGACGATTGATAGAATGCACTCATTCCAAGTACTACTTTTATGAAGAGTGCAATTGCTCTTTTAAGAAAAGAGCAAGTCAAGGTAATTCTGACGCTAACAGCCGACCTTCTATTGGTTCATACTCATCTTCGAGTAACCAAAGCTGTGCTTCATCATAACTATTGCTTGAGAAAACAATTTTATACCCTTGAACCGAGTCGTAAATCCTATAATTTCCGTTAATACTTAGTAGTAGAAGAACATAAGGAGGTGACAGCATAGAGTCTACCCATACTTCTGCAAACTCCCAGTCATTCTTCACTGGGTTTTGTGCGGGGGATGACGTGGTATTGGTCGTCTGCATTGATTTTTATCTCACCATAGTAACAGGAGAAGCAAGTGTTCAATATATTAGTCTTACTAATATGATGCAAACCATAGCTGAATGCTATGAAATAGGAGCTTATTATATTAGTGAATATGGAGATTTAGAAATAGATGAGGTGAGAGCAGAAGAAATTAGATTTAAATATAATGAACTCAATGAAATTTATTAGTTATATGCTGTTCTATATTTAAGACTATTGACAGGGGAACTTGATTGGACAAGTACTGTAAGTAACGGTGTCCTTGGTAAGTTTGACCCGTCGCTGTTGCTAGATGACACTTACATGCGTTTAGAAGCGCATGGTAAGAATGGTAGTGTGAGTTCTACCTCCGTTTAGTAATTCAACCTTTTCTATTATTCAATCTTATGAAACCTTGGTTAAAGGTCTTTTCCATTCCTCAATTATCTTCAGGATTTTCTAAACTTAAAATCATTATCAATGATCTCACAAGTTCAATTTTTATTAAACGTAGCAAGCCTGAATTCTATTTTTCCACAGAAACCGGGTTTCTTTCCTAAAATTCGTCGTCTCAAGATTATGTTGTCAGAAACCCGGTTTCTTTTCAAGTAAAGCGATCGCTTTTTCTAACCTTTCAGCAACGATTCTGTACCATCAATCCAAACTTCGGTGCCGCTGATGTGACTAGAAGCATCCGATGCTAAGAATAACACTAACTGTGCCACCTGCTCCGATGTTCCTGGTTTACCATCAGTTAATGGAATCTTCCCCTCAGGAAACTCCACAGGTTGTTTAACGTGTTCTAAATCTCGTGTTTGGGTATTTTCGCCAATGCTTGTCTCAATAGCACCAGGACAAATCACGTTAACACGAACGCGGTTTTTAGCAAGTTCCAAAGCTACCATTTTTGTGAAGGCGACTTGGGCTGCTTTTGAGCAAGAATAAGCGGTTGAACCACTGTTGCTAAATATGCGCGTACCGTTAACGGAGGAAGTGATAATTATAGAACCGCCCTGCTTTTTCAGGTAAGGCACAGCATACTTAACCGTTAAGAACGTTCCTTTAAGATTGATGTTTATTGTTTGATCCCACTCTTCCGGTGTCAATTCATCAATGGGTGCCCAGACACCATTTATACCAGCATTGGCAAACACAATATCCAAGCGTCCCCACTTATCTATAATTTGCTGAGTTGCTTGTTGCATTTCCTCTGGTTGCGAAACATCGGCAATTAATGGTATTGCTTCACCATTATTACGTTGAATTTCCGAAACAGTTTCTTCTAATTCTTCTTTTGTACGCCCCAGTGCGGCAACTTTTGCACCTTCTTTTGCAAACAGCTTTGCTGTTGCCTTAGCGATTCCGGAACCTGCTCCTGTTACAAGGGCTACCTTATCTGAAAGTTGCATAATTTTTTTACTGAGGGATTGTTG
>CAZZYE010000300.1:4294-8197 GCA_964658145.1 uncultured Stigonema sp. | reverse complement strand
AGGGGGGTTGGGGGGATCTTATTGGCAAAACCTACGCAGTATTGCCAACACTTCTTATTTCCAACCTTGCCAGTTTTCGTTAAAAATTGAGGTATCGGGGAAGGCGGTGGGGTTACCATTATTCTCCAAGAGTCGTTTGAGAGCTTCCAGTTGCGGTTCTGGATTGGGTAAGTTATCTACCAGTTGGTAGGGTGCGATCGCATTTTTTAGGGCAAAAGCTGCTGTCGTTCCCGCTGCAGCCCCAGCAGACCATTCAAAGGAGTGGACTCTATAAGCAGCAGCAGCAATATGACTCGTAGCAATGCTTTTGCCACCTACTAGCAAATTGTCGATTTTCTGGGGAATCATTGCCCTTAAAGCAATTTGAAAGGGATATGCTTGCCCAGCACCACGACCTTCACCAGCACGTGCTGTGTTACCCGGTGCTTCCGGAGGGCTTTTGGTCATACAGGGATGGAAGTCTATGGCATAGTGACCAATACCCACAGCATCAGGGAAAATAGTAGAACGAGTACGCCGTATCGCTTTTTCTGGAGGCTTCTGACCTGAGATTACCGATGTTGCTTCCAAACCTGCCAATGCTGCTTTTAGGCGACGATACTCATCTGGTGAGAGTGTCTTGCGGTAATACTCATCATTGTAATCGCGGCGAGAAATATCAATTTCCCAGATGCCAAAGCCTTCGGGGGCACCCCAACTGGGACGTCCGATAATCCGCCGTGCTTCCCGCATATAAGGATATTTTGACAAGCCATGCACTGTGCCCATTGGGGAATCTAGACCTGATAAAAAGCGGATATTCGGTTCCTGCTGCTTCACCCCATCTCCCAGTTGGGAATCTGTAGTGCCGGCGAACAGCCAGTAAAAGAAGCCGAAGGCATTCTCTTCGGCTTTGCGTAGGCTTTCTATCCGCAGTCCCCCCATCCAGTTTCCAGGATTCAACTGCCCAGCAGCTTCGAGTTGTTGGCGAGTATAAAGCAAGTTATCAGCATCAGTTCCGGGACGGTAGTCGTTACCCCAAGTCCAGTTTTGCATGGAGATGTCCCCTGGCACAGGAGCAGTAAACGAGATGCCGCCAAATTTCATTGGTTTCCCTGGTCGGGGATCCCATATGCGACGGTAGGTGAAAACCAAGGGAAAGCTTGCCAGTCTCTTCAATTCATAACTATAATACGGCGCATACTCTGGATAAAATGGTGGTGCTGTGTACTTCTGCGGCTCCTTAGTTGCCTCCATTGCAAAGGTATAAGTAAAGCCTTGAGTGCAATAGGGATCGTTGTCGGAACTGGAAGCAGAAGGCTCTAAGTAGGAAATTCCATCAATACCAAGGTGGTAGGGGACATCAGCAAGAGCGATAATTTCCCCGGTTTCACTGGCGTCTACCACATACCAGTTGGGAGCATTGCCTCCTGATTTTCCTTGACTTGGCTTGGGAATAAAGCTAATAATAGTTTTGGCAAACCGAGAAGAGTTTTGATAGCTATAACTGTCTTCGATAGTTTGAGATAAGGGAAAGGTGTTGATGGGTGGTGCGCCTTGAGTAGGTTGATGTTGGATAGCGATCGCACTATTAATGAGTTTGCCATCAGCACTTTTTTCCAATTCTTTAATGACTGTGTTTGGGAACCATTCCAATTTAGCTTTGCCGCGATCTTCAGCCTCTTTAAGCATACTCGTCAAGATTTCATGACCATCGCGAGGAAGATAGCAAGATTCGCTGACCCAACAGTTACCTGGGTTGAGTTTGCCGTACTTGCGCTTCAGGCGCTGGCGCAATTCCAAGTAACCGCGAGAGTAGAATAAACGCGATCGCTGAGTTGGTCGTTCATCTAGTGCAGATGTCCCCTGAGAAGAAATTTGTCCCCCCAACCAGTCAGTAATTTCCGTCAAGCAAACCGTTCGTCCTGCAAGTAAAGCTTCGTAAGCGGTGGCGACACCAGAAAGTCCACCACCCACAACTAAGATGTCACAATTTACTGTTTTGTCCGCAGTTCTAGGTGGTTCCGCAATCACAGATAAAGGTGTGAGAATTGAGATCAGAAAGAGACTAATTAGCGATGTCTGACGACAAGCCACTACATGTTTACGCTTCATATTAAGCATTCCGTTCCACTCCAGGTTTCACCCCCCTCCGTCCACCCAAATCAAACAACATTGTTGTTGACTTTGTAGAGGAATGTAGAGGTATGGGGTCATGAAAGGAGGGTAGTCCGCGCACTCCGCACTCCATAGTCTCGCGTATACCCTATGAAAAGTACTTTATCAGCACTTTTAGACGCTTCCACCCGGAAAATTGTTCTGCTTAAACTGTTTAATGCTAAATACGTTTGTACTAGAGAATTCGCTCTAAATCCAAAACAAACCCAGGTAGCACGTCTTCTCCTGATAGACTGCGGGGCGACTCCCGGATTTCTATGGGTTGTCGGAGGCGGTAAATCTCCACGCGCTGATTTTGTGGATCAATTAACCAACCTAGTCGCACACCATTGTCCATATACTCTCGCATTTTGGCTCGTAAGTCTGTTAGGTCGTCACTGGGCGAACGCAACTCGACCACAAAATCTGGTGCTAAAGGGGGAAATTTTCGCCTTTGTTCAGGGGTTAAAGCTGACCAACGCTCTAGTTTAACCCAAGAAGCATCAGGAGAACGATCGGCTCCATTAGGAAGTTTAAAGCAGGTAGAGGAATCAAAGGACAGTCCCGTATTATCTGCGTCTGTCCAGTTACCTAAGCGCTGAGTGAGTCGGCGGTTGCGGTCGCCTGTTTCGCCTCCTGTCGGTGACATAATAACCAGTTTTCCCTCAGATGTTCGCTCGAATTTCATCTCTGGGTTTACCCTACAGAGTTCAGAGAAAGCATCATCTGTCAGTTCTCCCAAAGGTTTTAAGTTTAAAGTCACAGCACTCATGGGAATTCTTGAAGTTTAACAGCATCTTATGTCAATTGTTTGGCTTTCCTTGTAAGGAATTGGTTGTTTTTTAATTAAGATGTACTTGAAATTTAGCTTTAAATTATAAGCTTTTTTCCTTATTAGTGACTATTATAAGAGATAATGCTTATGCTCTCATATTAGTATCACCCGTGGGTTGCGATCGCCTCCCAAAAAATCGAAGTGCTAAGTGTGGCAACGGATGTGGTAACGGATGTAACGGATGAGTTATATGTTGGGCTGATAGATCACTTATCTGTTATATCTGGCAACGGATGTGGTAACGGATGTAACGGATGAGTTATATGTTGGGCTGATAGATCACTTATCTGTTATGGCGAAGGCTATCGGTTGCCATATCAGTTGCTATGTTTGGTACCCATAAATAGGGTTGAATATGTGTTTGCCAATCATCTAGAGATTTTGGCGGGAGGATGCGCTTATACTCCAATCGTCGCCGTCCAAAATTGAGTAACAATCCTACTTTGGCTTGTGTCGCTGCTAAATAAGCGATAACCTGAGCTATATTATCATCACCTAAAGGATGAGAAAAAGCTTTATCTTCTACTACTACACTTTCATTTACCCAGTGGTCCAGGTAAAGCCTTCCTAACCAAACGTCACCATCATAAATTTCGAGATGGTACTCTTCAAAGGTGGATAAACCATCTTGTAGCATTTCTGCCGCTAAAGCTTTCTGATAATGCTTTTCTTTTAATCCTCGCCGCATTCTACTATGTACCCTCATTGCTGCACCAATGATTTTGTACGTGATGTCTTGATGCGGAATGTTAGCAGCGCTCATTCGTACTTTTTTCAGTATTATTATTGCTTTTGCTACTCAACTATAACTGCTGTGGCGGTAGGTTTGGCAATAGATACGGTAACGAATTTCGCAACGGATGATCTAACGGATGCAACCGATAGATTAACTGTCCGCTTCACAACTCAAGTAATCCGTTACATCCGCTACA
>CAZZYE010000300.1:0-4194 GCA_964658145.1 uncultured Stigonema sp. | reverse complement strand
ACATCCGTTGCCAACGATCGCACCTCAGCTTGAACATGCCCCTGAAATAACGGATGCAACCGATAGATTAACTGTCTGCTTCACAACTCAAGTAATCCGTTACATCCGCTACAACATCCGTTGCCAACGATCGCACCTCAGCTTGAACATGCCCCTGAAATAACGGATACAACCGATAGATTAACTGTCTGCTTCACAACTCAAGTAATCCGTTACATCCCGTACCTTCACCGTTGCCAAATTCAGTACGAAACTGACTCACAACCCGATCCAATCCCACAGAATGCGCTGCTTTAAAAAGAATCCGATCGCCTTCTTTCACAAACGTTTTCAACCTGGCAACCAAATCAGCATGAGTTGCAAAGCACTCAGACGGGATACCTTCAGCACTCTTGGCGATAGTTTCTGCATCTTGTCCGTCAACCAAGACAAACATTGCATCCAAATTCAACTTGCTCACCATTTCTCCCACTTGCTGATGTAGTTGGTGCGATCGCTCTCCCAATTCCTTCATTGCGCCCAACACTGCAATATGTCGCTTTCCTGGCGTTTCTACCAACAAATTCAAAGCTGCTCCCATAGCTTCTGGTGCAGCATTATAAGTTTCATCTAAGACTACCACATCCTGGGGTAAAGCAAAACGCTGCGATCGCCCGACTGGCATATCCACTATCACACCCGATTTCAGGCATGACCAATCAATCCCCAACACCTGCGCCACCGCCAAAGCTGCCAAAAAGTTAGCCGCATTGTGACGACCAGGCAAAGGTAAAGGCAGTTGCATTCCCGCCACTTCCAGTGTTTCGCTATCTAGCAACTTCCCTTGAATATCGCCGCCTGATAAGCCGTAAGTCAAAACTTTCCCTTGCCATTTCGCTGCCTTAGCAATCAATAGCGGATTGTCATAGTTAAGAATTGCATTGCCATCGCTTGGCATTTCAGCTAATAACTCACATTTTGCCTCAGCGATCGCGGATTCTGAACCCAATAGCTCAATATGCGCCGTCCCGACATTGGTAATCAAGCCAATCGTCGGACGAGCTATTTGCGTTAGTTCGGCAATTTGTCCCTTTCCCCGCATCGCCATTTCAATGACGGCATAGTTATGTTGTACACCAATTTCTAACAGAGTTTTCGGCACACCAATTTCGTTATTAAAATTTGCATAAGTTTTTTGAACTCGTCCTCGTATACCCAAAACAGCCGCAATGATTTCCTTCGTAGTGGTTTTGCCCACAGAACCAGTTACCCCAATCACTGGAATATGAAAGCGATCGCGCCACCATCTACCGATTTTTTGATATGCCTTGAGGGTGTCTACAACCTGCAAAACAGGAAATTCAGGATTCTGGTATTCAAAATCAACTATCGCCGCCAAGGCACCTTTTTCAAACGCCATGGGGACAAAGTCATGTCCATCAAACTTTTCGCCACGTAAAGCCACAAAAACTTCACCCGGTTTGAGGATACGAGTGTCTGTTTGTATACCGAGACCCAATTGTGCTAATGCTGATGCAGATAAGTTTACAGGCTTGGCAGAAAGAACTTCAACCAGCTGGCTTAAAGTGGCAGAACAAGACATAATTCTTGACTTTTTAGATGATAAAATGTTTCTCTATAGCAATCCTGAATGATTCGTAAACACCTCTCCCTTGTTCCCCTTGTCCCCCTTGTCCCCTTTGTCCCTCTTGTTCATAAATCAAATAGGACTGCTATATTAAATTCCGGCACTATTTTGTCGGCAAATGGTGCGACGACAAAAGTCTCTCAATCATATAATTATTTTGCCAAAAATGACATAAATACTTGTCAAAAAAGCAGTAACAAAGAAGCTTGATGTCTCCCGATAGAATCAATTTCTTAGTATTATCATTTGCGACGGGCAGTCGCCTAATAGCGGGAAACACTCGTGTTGGCGCGCTGCCCTCGACTTTGCGCTTCTGCAAAAAATTATTTGTGTAATATATTTATTGTTTTACAGTCCTCTGAAAGAGGACTTCCGCTATCATAAAAGCGATTTTGTTCATCGGCGGATGTCAGCGTGGTGCAAGATTTGAGGCAATTCAACTTCTTTGCTTCCCACCCAGGACTATCCCCGGTTTTTAATCAAAATAACTTGCACAATTTGAGTAGCAACTTCAACTGGAACTTCCAAAGCTTGATACAGATCGTTTAAAAAATCCTGTTCTTCTTGAGTTACGATTCCATCACCTAAGACCAGATCCGTAGCGACCACAAAAGCTGCTGACCGCAAGTCGTGGGGTAAGGATTCTTTAGCTGTATTTAACAAAGTATCGATTCCTTGTCGTCTCAAAATACCCAGGAGTCTATCAAACATCCTGTACATCACATCATAGGGATAACTTCTAAAGAGCTTCATGCGACATAATATATAGGATATACTACGCGCTTCTTCGTCAGAAATATAACCGTCCGAGGCAGTTGCAGCTAGACTGATGGCAGCGAAAGCTTCCGCTGGACTGAGTGCTTCTTGGACTTGGCTTTGTGTCGCCAACACTTTGTTGAATAGACCCATTGTTATGCTCCTTTGTTGACGTCCCAATAGCGGTACAGTTACCCCTGCCGGAGTGAGTGCTAGGTAATTCTGCAACGCTGTGAGACTTTCATACCTAGTGTTCCCAGGATTTTCTCCATGCGAACACCCGCATTCAACGGTTCTCGACAAAAAATGAACTTTCTGGCTTGAGAGAGTGCGAATCTCCTACAGAGGCGTTAATCTATCCTCCGTGAAGTCGCTTCGCGTCTACGCGAACGCCTGTTTTTTCTATCGTTTCGATTACCGCCAAACCAATGCCGGAAGCTGCCATAAGCAGTACTACCGACATCAAAAAGGCTTTAACAAGCATCCGCAGGGCATCGTCGAAGAAAATGTAGGTGGTCATTGCTTGATCTTCTGAACTCAATGGTGCTAGTGCTATTTATTTCTCCACATCCTGATTGCTAAATTCCGTTGAGAAATGAATAGCATATGCATCTTAACAAAACTTTAGCTCTTTCAAAACTCAGCTTGGACTTTTTCTGTTTGAAGATCAGATGAACTTTTACTAGAATTGTGCCAAATAAAACACTGATCGTATTGATTAGTAAAAATTACTCCCCCTAGAAAATACGCAAGATTTGTTGGCAAAATCAGTAAGATCATACCGTTACCGTGTTAAAAAGTACACTTATTTCACCCTTTGCTGGCGTTCTTGACTACAAAGTGTAACGTCATCGAAAATTGGTATAATTAACATTTAGCCCATAATTGCCCGGAAATTAATCTTTTAAATATAAATATCTACAAATCGCTTCTTGTTGAAGCGTATAGCAATCAAATACTAAGAAAATATTGTAACCGTTCACAGGATTTACTTGGCTACCGCGAAAAATAGGTCACACAGATGGTAAATTGAGAGGCATGGATGAAAACTGCCTCACCTACGGAATTGAAATTTCCGACTCTGATTGGGAAAAGACTCCAGCCAATGTCAAGGAATTGGTGGAGAAAATGGGGCAGCACATCAAAAAATCAGATGAATTGCTGGCTGAACAAGAGGCCAAACACCAAGAACTGTTAGAAAAAATCAATCGCACATCAAAAAACTCGTCATCTCCGCCGTCCTCAGATCCGCTTCATGCCGAAAAAAAACCCGAAAAAAAGAAGAGTGGTAAAAAGCGAGGAGGGCAACCAGGGCATAAGGGTCATAGTCGCGAGCTGTATGAGTTATCCGAGTGTGAAAGCGTTTTAGACCACCACCCACAAACCTGTAGCTGTTGTGGAGAAATATTATTGGGAGAAGATACCAATCCTTACCGTCACCAGATCGTAGAAATTCCGCCCATCAGTCCAATAATCGTAGAACATCGCCTGCACCAACTAATGTGCTCCGAATGCGGGACTTTAACCCGTGCAACATTACCCGTAGACGTGTATCCAAGTGGTTATGGTGTCAGAGTAGTGGCTCTTGTAACCGTGTTGAGCGGACTGTACCGCCACAGTACTCGGATGGTGCAAAATGCAATGCAAGATATATTTGGAATTTCCATGTCTTTGGGTACAGTCAACAACCTGAGACTGGAAGCCAGCAATGCGGTAAAGAGTGCAGTTGAAGAAGCGAAAATATACGTCCAAAACTCACGTGTAGTTGGGGCGGATGAAACCAGCTTTGCTCAGGGGAATGTTGATGGATG
>CAZZYE010000299.1:0-8204 GCA_964658145.1 uncultured Stigonema sp. | reverse complement strand
CATTGCTACTCATTTTTGGGTAGGTCTGATATGAGTTGATCAACAAATTCTCTGAGCCGTTCTTGCCAGTTGGGAACAGCTTTAATTTGTTCGCTATACAAGTTGGCATAATTCTCACCGAGTTGATGCGCCGTCTAAGGGTTTTTATTGCTGGGAATCCGCAGCCTTAATTTGGCAATACCCTGAGAGTCCAACCTGACTAAGTTCTGCCTGAAACTGCGTCTTTTTGATTTCTTATTCAACACCAAGATGCGATTAGCCCGTGGAAAGTCACCAGGGTGGTCGCAAGGCAAAACACGAATGCCTAAAATTCCTTATCCAACCGTTAAAAAAGGTACTTCTAGAGGGAACAGGGAACTCTTAACAGGGAACAGGGAAATCCCTATACTTAAAAGCAGGGGATTTGAAGCCGACGCATTTTTTCTAGATCGGTGCGTCTCGAAAAAAATATTTTTATTTATTTTCATAAATAAATTTAGTTGCTCTGTCCCTTGATCTTCGGTGGCTCATTATTTTCTGTTCCCTGTTAAGAGTTCCCTGTTCCCGCCCCGAAGGGGCTTGGTCAAAAGGCAATTAGCTATTAACAAATTTAATTAGTGTGAGCCAATTCTTTAGCAACTGGTTGAAAATTATTCACCGATTGTGCAAATTCTTGCAGAGCATCTTTCAGTCTTTGCTCAATTTCCTCATCCAGCTTAAGACTACCATCGGCTTGCAATTGAATCTCTTTGTCTACCGCGTAAACCCCGCCTAGTAAATGTCGTGCTCTCAACTCAGATAACACAGGTTTTAATGCATACTCAATTGCCAATAAATGTGCAATCGTTCCACCAGTGGCAATGGGCAACACAACTTTTCCTGACAAAGCTCTCTGGGGTAGCAAATCTAAAAACGCTTTCAGTACTCCTGTGTATGCAGCTTTGTAGATAGGGGTAGCAATAATTACACCAGAAGCATTTTCTAAAAGAGCTAGAGGCTGCTTTAATGCAGGACTATCATACCTTCCAAATGTCAAATCCTCAGCAGGTAGATCGCGAACTGAGATGATATCGGTATGTTCACCTTGTTGTTGTAAAATTTTGGTCGCGTATTCTAGAATACCGTAGGTTCTAGAAGGGTGTGCAGGACTGCCAGCGATCGCCAATATATTAGCCATATCTTAAAACCTCTTTGTAATGATGTATCTGTTAATCTACAGTGGCTGTTGTTTTTTCTTTGGACTGCTGTTTTGGGAAATCCTGATTACCAACTATTTCCCCAAATGGGCTTAACACCTGTTGCTCTTCAACCGTTGGCAGATTCTCCAAGGGTAACCGAGGGAATAGCAGTTCCGCGACTCGATAAGCTTCTTCTAAATGAGGATAACCAGAAAAAATGAAGGTATCGATACCTAAGTCTGCGTATTCTAGCATCCTTGCGGCAACGGTATTGGGGTCACCTACTAGGGCAGTCCCCGCACCACCTCGCACCAAACCAACTCCTGCCCACAAATTCGGGCTAATTTCTAAGGCTGTTCGACTGCTGTTGTGCAATTGATTCATTCGCTGTTGCCCTTCTGAGTCCATGCGGGCAAAAGCTTTTTGGGCAGTTGCGATCGCATCCTCATCCACATACCGAATCAAATCATTTGCCGCATCCCAAGCCTGACTCTCGGTTTCTCGAACAACTACATGCAGGCGAATGCCAAACCGCAAAGTCCGTCCTTCAAGTTCTGCCAAGCGGCGCACCTCGGTAATTTTCTGAGCCACTTGCGCGGGTGGTTCACCCCACGTCAAGTATACGTCCACATGCTGGGCGGCAATGCGTTGAGCAATCGGTGAGGAACCGCCAAACCATAACGGCGGATGAGGTTTCTGTACGGAAGGAAATAGCAATTTACCTTCATTGATATTGAGATAGTCGCCTTGGAAGTTAACAGTTTCACCAGCGGTAATTTGCCGCCACACGGTCAAAAATTCATCGGTTAATCTGTAGCGGTCATCATGACTCAGATACAAACCATCCCCCGCCAATTCTACCGGATCGCCCCCTGTGACGACATTAATCAGTAAACGCCCATTGGAAATGCGGTCAAAAGTCGCTGTCATCCTTGCTGCTACACCTGGAGACATCAACCCTGGACGTATCGCCACCAAAAAACGCATTTTTTTAGTATGCGTGACCAGCGTCGATGCCACAACCCACGCATCTTCACAAGAACGACCTGTCGGTAGTAATGCCCCTGTAAAACCTAGATGATCCACTGCACAGGCAATCTGCCGCCAGTAATCAAAGTTCACTGCCCGCCCACCTATAGCGGTGCCTAGATAGCGCCCTTCTCCATGTGTGGGGATAAACCAAAGTAGCTGCATGATTTCTATTCAGAGAGGCTACAAAATTTCTCCGCCTTTAATCTACGGTAAATTTATTTATATACCGTATTAAATTTATGACTTTAAGAGTATCGCACAGCTATTCCAGTAAAGCAATATCAATCAATTTGCCGAAAGACTTTGGCGAGCGCACAGTTTTCTTATGCAAGTTTTCAGTAGACTAGCATCTACAGTCTTAAAGTACTATTAATCGGTAAAAATACCGTATTTGTAATCTATCATTTTAATATTACATAGTTTCTCTAGAAAATCAAGGACAATTTTCCGAAAAATTTAAATTTAGAGCATAAAGCCTAATTTATCAAGATAGAAAAGGACATACGCAACCAGTTACGTATGTCCTTTTACTCCCAAACAAGAGCGAAAATTACCTATCTTGTAGGGGAGGCAGCAGTACGGCACCATGATTGAACTTGGCTGCGTCGCGTGTGGCTAACACACACCCGATAAAATGAACGGTAATTTAATGGCGGAGTAGTCTATTTACCCGACCTTAGAGTATTCCAATAAATAAATGATCCAATCTTGTGGGCGAGCCACGTGTGTCATCTACCAGAACACAAATGGTCTTGCTTCCGCCGCCATTTATTCCCATAACATATAGCGATTTTCATTTGAATTAGGTACACAACATTGTTGTGCCCCTAGAATTGCCTATACTTCACTCAGATAACATTTTGGATTTTTTCCACATAACGTCAAAAGTCAGGACTACCTAATTATTGAAACTAGGACTTACGCACTATTGATCGTTTAATCAAGCTTTGAGATTGCTACCCAACGGGTGCGCCTCCGAAGGAGTCTACGTTACGAATGACGCTGCACTCGCTGTAGATGCAATTCCGTTACGGTGCGTAAGTCCTAGAAACTTAAAAAAAAACCGCCTTGAACAGGCGGTAATCTGATTTAGGCGTCAGTCAAAAATATAAAAATTAAAAAACAAAACTATTAAGGTGCTGGATTCGGATAACGAGCATGAACTCCATCCAATTCTACCAAAATATCTTTGTTGAGAATTACATTGACACTATCTATATTTTCTTTGAGTTGTTCTATTGTTGTAGCACCAATAATTGTGCTAGCGACAAACCAACGACTCTGTACAAAAGCCAAAGCTAGCTGTGCAGGTGTGAGATTATATCGATGGGCAATTTCCACATAAGCTGCTACAGCTTCTTTCACATTTGGCTTGAGATAGCGCTGTCCAAAACCCTCAAATATAGTCAGTCGTGCTGACGCTGGTTTTTTGTCTTGGATGTACTTACCAGACAACAAACCAAATCCTAAAGGACTGTAAGCCAGCAATCCGATATTCTCATAATAGCAAGCTTCTGCCAAAGCCGAATCAAACACGCGGTTAATCAAATTGTAGGCATTTTGAATCGAAACTACTTTGGGTAATCCTAGCTTTTTAGTAAGGTGACTAAACTCAGAGACTCCCCAAGGAGTTTCATTACTCAAACCCAAATAGCGGATTTTACCCGCACCAATCAAGTCAGCAAAAACAGTTAGCTGTTCAGCGATGGGAATAGTTTCACGCACTAAAGTGGGGTTATACTCTGTTTGACCAAATAAGGGAACATAACGGTCGGGCCAGTGAATTTGGTACAAGTCAATATAGTCTGTTTGCAATCGCTTCAGACTATCATCTACTGCTTGCTTAATATTATCACGTTCAATATTTGTAGCTCCTCCTCGCAGCCATTTAAAAGGACGACCTGGACCCGCAATTTTAGTGGCGACAATCACTTTGTCTCGCTGTTGCTTCTTCAGCCATTCCCCAATAAAAGCTTCAGTTCGTCCTTGAGTTTCGGCGCGAGGTGGCACTGGGTACATTTCAGCAGCATCAATAAAGTTTACTCCTTGAGCAATGGCATAGTCTAGCTGCTGCTGGGCATCTTCAATACTATTTTGGTTTCCATAGGTCATGGTTCCAAGACAAATTTCGGAAACTTTGAGGTCGCTCTCACCGAGTTGCTTGTATTTCATAATTATTCAATTTTTTCCCCAGGTTATATTATCATGAGAAACTAAAAAATGCTACGTATTAACTAATCATACTGTATCTTTATATATTTTATGGAGTTAATGCATAAAAAACTACATATAGCAGTTATCCATTATAGTGAAATACAGGAGCCAGTGTGCATGAGGAGGTTTAGCCCGCTCTCACGGCGACTGGTGTGTTACTTATAGGGGTACAGCATTGCTGTGCCCCTACCGTGTATTGCATTCAATGGAGTTGCACTATACGATTAGAATATAACTAAAATAATCAACCTTGTTTTTCACAAGCAGCAATTCTAAATTGAAGATTTGACAAGAAATCGGAGCGCGATCAGGACAAGCTATCAAATAGCCATAGAGTACCGCTCCTGCTCCTTAGAAAAACGGGTAACTCCTAAATGTCATATCTAGTACCTGCGCAACATTGTTGAGGTATTGCTTGTCTGATAGAGCCGACTCAGGCAATCTTTTTGCTTTGACCGCACTCCGAACGATATCTTGAGCACTAATTCTCTGGTCTAAGTAAGCTCGGCTGAGTACACCGTAACTAGGAATACCTTGCTCTTTCAAGTAACCTTGATAAGCGAGGTTTACAAGATTAAAAGGTGTGATCTGATGAATGTAAGAACCTGTGCTACCAGCAACGGCGGGATTCAACACCGTTTTCTCGGCGCGAACTTCAGTAGCGGTACAAGTAGAGATAAGTAACAGGGATAAGCTACCAATAATTAAACCTTTCATCGTTGTTTCCTTAGTATTTCGCGATCGCTCGTTCTGATGACCTTGATGATTTAACTATAATGAGTCGGTTCGTCTTGCAACTCTTCCGCAAGACAGATCGTATCGTCTAATCTAGAAAACATCCAATCGCAGCTAGACTGGATTTTGCGCCTCATCCGCGTTCCCATCAGGCAATTCTCAATGCTGCTCCTTAAGTTCGATTTCCTGCAAGACATTGTGGTGTATAAGTCTTGCTTTTTTAAAAGCTCTGTGCAATGATATTCCCAGAAATAAAAACCTTTAAATCTATTCACTTACCGTAGATAACTTTCGAGCCGATGATTTGTTGTTCACGCTAATTGCATGACATAGGTGGTTGTAGAAACGAAATTTATTCTGCAACCGATGTATCTGGCATTTGCATTCTGCCACGCTTTCTTTTGCTTGCTGTCTCTAACCAGGACAGAGGATGTCAGACTACGCCAATTAAAGTTATATCCGGACGGGACGATTGCCGAACGGTTGTTTTGCGCAAAGTGAGGAAAACTAAAACACAAGTAGCGCGTTTCAGTGAATCGTTGCTTAGATTGCTGTCGCTGAAAAATGTAAAATGACTTTATAAAAATAATTTCAGTTTTTCAGAGCCGGCGATCGCCGCTTCGGTTTCGCTGATTCGTCATGAGTTGAACTATTTGGTTTAACCGCTACTTCTGATGCTAGAGACGATTCACTGTCTCTAAACCGATCTGCGTGGCTGTTAGAAAGTTGTCAGAAAACTGCTACTCGAGAAGTATGATGCCGCAGGCATCAGAACAACGGATGCGCGATCGCACAAGCATAGAATTCATCGCTTCTGTGGCGTTGCTTTGTTGACTAAGAGAAAATAATTTTGTGAGAGTGAGGAGTCATGTCGAAATATTGGTGGAAATTAAGCTGGATGAGGCTGATTATTTCGAGCATGGGAATGCTTGCGATTCTGATAGTTGTTCCCGTAAGGAGTTTGGCGAATACATCTGGAACCAAAATATCGTCGGTTCAGCATCCCGCGCTCACGAATGGTGCTTTGCCAACGCCAGATGCGACATCTAAATCTGACAATCCGGAAACGACACCGATTACGACCATTGCAGAAATCATCACGCCCTCTGCTACGACATCTAAATCTGACAATCCGGAAACGACACCGATTACGACCGTTACAGAAATCCTCACGCCCTCTGGTCGATCGCCTGCTTCACAACCAATCATCGACCATACTGTTACAGAGGATAGCGACTCCTCCATGAGTCAGTTGAATTCTGTCTCCCAGTTATCAGATGTGAGGTCAAGCGATTGGGCGTTTCAGGCGTTGCAATCGCTGGTAGAACGGTATAGCTGTATTGAGGGCTATCCAGACAAGACCTATCGGGGCAACCGTGCCCTTACCCGTTATGAGTTTGCGGCTGGCTTAAATGCTTGCTCCGACAAAATCACTCAGCTAATTGCTGGAAAGACGGCTAATCTGGTCACCAAACAGGATTTAGAAACTCTGCGCCGACTGACAACAGAATTTGGTCCAGAAGTTGCCCAATTACGGGGAAGAGTAGATGCTTTAGAAACCCGGACTGCGCAATTGCAGGCGAATAGGTTCTCTGCCACAACTGTATTTAGGGGTGAAGTCGAGACTGTTATTGGGGGAATTCTGGCAGGTAATAACGTCGTCACCAAGACACCCGCACCTAAGACGATTACATTTCAAGACCGAGTTCGCCTACTGTTAAACACTAGTTTTAACGGCACAGATCAACTACGGGCGACACTGTTAGCAGGAAATATTGCCCCTGTAGGAGGAACAAGAACTGGAATATTGGGAACCACTGACGGGAGAACTTCTGATAATGCCAGTCCGGCTTTTTCAAACAATCAGGTTTATCTCTCTGGACTTCGCTATCAGTTTCTACCTACTAAAAATACCCAAGTCAACATTTTTGCTCAGTCCGATGGAGCTTTTGAGATCGGCTTGACTGGTCCCATCAACCCATATTTTGAAGGGTCTGCTGCTAATGCGATCTCACGATATGCACGGCGGAATATGGTCTATGACTATGGAGATACTGGTGCCGGAATTGCCATACTCCAGGCACTGGGTAAACAGTTTGAATTAGGGCTAGAGTACACCGCGATTAATGGTGAAAACCCTACGCCTAATAATGGATTATTTTCAGGCAGATATGTAGCCTTAGGACAGTTATCATACTTCACCCCCCATAAGGATTTTCGGTTAGCTTTAACTTACGCCAATACCTACAGCCCACCGAACACCACCGGTCAAACTGGAACAAACTTCGGTCCAGTAATCGGGAGTAACCTAGCAAACCTCTCCGTGCCTGGAACGGGAACTGTGGGAAATCTTTATGGCATAGAGGCATTATATAAACTTAGTCCAAAGTTTGCACTCAATGGGTGGGCAGGTTATTCAGCACACCGCTATCTGGGGCGCGGAGATGGTCAGGTTTGGGATTGGGGGGTGGGTCTGGCATTCCCCGATCTGTTTAAAAAAGCTAACCTAGGAGGCATTTTTGTCGGTATGGAGCCGAAATTGACTGGTCTGAGTCAGAGTGTCAATTTGGGAGCGGGTGCTGGTATAGTAGACAAAGATACCTCCCTGCATATTGAGGGATTTTACCAATATCAAGTCAACGACAATATTGCGATTACACCAGGTGTAATATGGATCACTGCACCAGATTTTAATGCCAGCAATCCTAGTAGTGTAGTTGGTTGGCTTCGTACCACCTTCAAGTTTTAACCGATTCGCACTTGTGAATTTGATTGTTAGGTCATATGGCAATCCTAAATAATTCGTGAGCGTGGAGAAACCCGGTTTCTTAAAGAAACCGGGTTTCTGAAGAACCGGATTAGCAATATTTGGCTGATTTCAATCCTTAATATCTGCTCTGAATTCATATTGTACTAATACTCCCTTTTTCCCCACATCTGTAAAGGCGTTACATGTAACGTCAAGAGAAGGGTTACACAAACATAGACGTACCGAGGAACGTATAAGCCAATACAGTTCAGTTAAAGCTTTGATCCCCCCTAGCCCCCCTTAAAAAGGGGGGAACA